>JAZKGS010000062.1:35747-42091 GCA_040385805.1 Pseudomonadota bacterium
TTTCTATGGCCTGCCGCTGAATGAAGACCGCGTGACGTTGGAGCGTGTCGACACACTAGTGCCAGCGCTGCTTGAGCTGGACGGCGTGTCGATTGTGCCCTTCCACGCTGGGGAAACTCTGCGCTGGCGCTATAAGGCTTAGGCCTAACCCCTAAGCCTTTGCTGCCCGATAGGTCTTGATCGCATCGGCGCAGAATATCGCAATACTCATCCAGATCAGGATGAAACATGCCAGCTTGGTTGTGCTCAGCGGCTCGCCATAGACATATACGCCCAACAGAAACGCAATTGACGGCGCGATATATTGGACGAAGCCAAGGCTTGCATAGCTCATCCGCCGTGCCGCCGTGGCAAACATCAGCAGCGGGATTGCGGTGACTGCGCCTGCGAGGATTAACAGTCCCGACGTGGTGAGATCATCACCAAATCCACCAGTGCCCGCCTGCGCGTACCAAAACACTGCGCCGAGGGACAAAGGCGCCAGCAAAGTCGTTTCAATCGCCAAGCCGGGCACTGAACCAACCGGCGTTATCTTGCGGATGAGGCCGTAGAGACCAAAGCTGAAGGCCAAGGATACCGACACCCATAAGGTATCAAGCGCATCACCGATGAGGATCGCAACGCCGATCGCTGCCACAGCGACCGCGACCATTTGCAGCGGGCGAAGCCGCTCGCCCAGAAACAGACGGCCCAAAAGGACGTTCACCAGCGGGTTTAAATAATAGCCGAGGCTGGCTGCCAAGATGTGATCGGTGGACACCGCCCAAATGTAAATCAGCCAGTTAATTGCAATCAAAGTTGCCGACGCAAGCAAGTTACGCAAATGCGCCTTGTGCCGGAAAATGGCGACATACTCGCTTAGCTGCTTGCGGAACGCCATAATGACGAGAAGCAATGGTATCGACCATAATATCCGCTGCGCCACGATGGCGATCGGCGGCACATGGCTTAATAACTTGAAATATACGGGCACAAAGCCCCAAATCAGATAGGCAGATATGGCATAAGGCAGGCCGCTGGGCTGCGCGGTTTCTTTATCGTCTGCCATGTTCGAATGCCCCTGCCCTCAATTAAGGGTCAGATGATGCCGCCGCCAATCCAGAGACGAAGTGCGCAAATTGCCATCACAACCAGGCAGAAGTTACGGCCGCCATTTTTCTCGGAGATAAACCCGAACACCGCACCTACGCCAGCGATCAAGATGATCAGCCAGTTTAGCCATCCAAGCAGCGGGATAAACCCGATAAAGGCCAATACGAGGGCAACGAGGCCCAGAAGAAACGCGATGATATTTGCCATGCGTGTACTGTGGCGGGTTTTGTGTGGCGTGGCAAGCCAAGCCCTGCGCCTCGGTGTGCAATATCATTTTATCGCTCCGACAAAACAGCTGGTCTTTCCAAGTGGCGTTCGTCCAACTTCCGTTCATCAAAGTTTGTCGAAATCTGCCTTGTCAAATGGCAACCTAGGAGATGAAAAATGAAACGTGCACTTATGGCCTTGGCCGCTGCTAGCTTAGTGGTCCCGGCATCAGCGGCACTCGCAGACCCGCCACGCCATGCCAAAGCTTGGGGGTATAAAGACAAAAAAGGCCGGGCCTATGAGCGCGGCTATCGTGAAGGCCGCCGTGATGCGCGCCGGATTAATACCGACACCCGCGTATGGCGCGGCGATGACGGTCGTTATTACTGTAAACGCGACGACGGTACGACAGGATTGATTATCGGCGCGGCAGTTGGCGGTCTTGCAGGCAATGAGATTGCGGGTCGTGGTGACAAAACTCTTGGTGCAATCTTGGGAGCGGCTGGCGGGGCATTATTGGGCCGTGAGATCGACCGCAGCAATTACCGCTGCCGCTGATTTGTCCACTTTGAAATGACTAGAGGCTCAGTCTGTTTCCAGACTGAGCCTCTATGCCCCCATTAGTGTTTAGAGTTTAGCGCCACTGGTCGAGCCCCTTATAGTCGATGTCGACAACGCGGCCCTGTTCAACGATGCACGTAAACCGTCCCTTGTCGTAACCGCGCCCGTACGCGTTGCGGTTGTAACGGTCATAGCGGTCGTTCTGATTATAGCGGTCTGCGCGATAGCCATTGTTGTAATAGTCATCGTTGTAACCACGGCCACCATCCTGGACGACGACATTGCCCTTCACGAGGTATCCATAACGGGTGCGCTGAATGTCGCGGATTTGCGTCACTTCGGAACGACTATAGCCATTCGCCCAACGTTCGACATTGTTGATGCACTGGTTTACCGCGTTGCGGCTGTTGCCAGCGCGATTATAGCGATAATTTCCACCGTTATAATAACCGTCATTATTGCCAGCGGAGAGCACGGCGGCCAAACCGCCAAGCACAACGGCACCAGCAATAATCTCGCCTGCGCTAATTCCATCACGGTCGCGGTCGTAACGACCCCGTGCCTCAGCAGGGGCGGCAATGCTAACCAAAGCTGCAGCAGCAGCTCCGGCTCCAAGCAAACTTTTGGTCATAAATGTCATCTTCAGTCTCCTTTTCGAACCAGTCATTTCTGGCCGATAAAGACGAAGTAGCCGATTCGGTTTGACCGGATGCTGAATTGACTTGTCAGCATCCGTTCATGTAAATCGTCATTTTTATGAACAATTATTCGGTGAGCGTCAGTCCCGTCCACTTGGCGAGAAACGCGTAAATGTCCGAATATTCGTCGATGACCTTGTCTGTTGGCTTGCCCGAACCATGGCCAGCACGGCTTTCGATGCGGATGATCTTCGGCTTGTCTCCGGTCTCTGCGGCTTGCAGCGCAGAGATATATTTAAAGCTGTGCCCCGGAACCACGCGGTCGTCCGTGTCGGCGGTCGACACGATAACGGCCGGATATTCGACTCCTGATTTAATATTGTGATACGGCGAATACGTCATCTGCATCTTGAAATCGGCTTCTTTGCTTGGATAGCCATAATCATCGACCCAGTAACGACCTGCCGTGAACCGGTCAAAACGGACCATGTCCATAACGCCCACAGCCGCATGTCCGGCCGCAAACAAGTCAGGCCGTTGGTTCAGCGATGCGCCGACCAGCAAGCCGCCATTGGAGCGGCCTTCAATAGCGATCTTGCCCTTGGCCGAAATGCCGTTGGCAATCAGATATTCCGCTGCCGCTGCAAAATCGTCAAAGACGTTCTGCTTGTTCATGAGGCGGCCTGCGTCATGCCATGGCTTGCCATATTCGCCGCCGCCACGGATATTCGCCAGCGCAAATACGCCGCCAGACTGAAGCCATGCCATGCGCGTTGCCGAATAAGTCGGCGTCTGCGAAATGTTGAACCCCCCGTACGAATACAGCAACGTTGGCGCGCCTTGAGACAGATCAAGGTCCTTTTTGTGGACGATGAACATTGGAATTTTCGTACCGTCCTTCGACGGGTAGAATATTTGAGAAACGGAAAAATCTTGCGGGTTGAAGCTCAATTTGGGCTGCGCAAATGGTGTCGAATTTCCGCTATTGCTGTCAAAGCGATAGACAGCGCCAGGTTGGTTAAAGCTGGAAAAACCGAAAAATGTCTCGGGATCTCCGGGGGTGCCCGAAAATCCGCTTGCGGTGCCAATTGCATTCAGCTTGATTTCCTGCACTGGCTGGCCAGCAAGGTCCGTCATCAGCGCCATCGACTTGGCGTCCTTGATGTAAGACAGGATCATACGATTGCCGACAATCTGCGCGCGCGATAGAGTCTCTTCGCGCTCGGGGATGACATCAGCGAATACGGGCGTCTTTGACTTAAGGTTGACGCTAACAACCTTAAGCTTTGGGGCGTTCTTATTGGTGGTGAACCACAATGTATTGCCCATGCCTTCGATCAGGCCCCAGTCATGCTCGAGACCCTTGACCAACGGCTGCGCCTTCCAAGTCGGGTTTTTGCCAAGCGGCATGACGTGCAGTTCATATTTCTCGTCCGTGCCTGACGAAGTGGTAATAACTGCCCATTTGCCGTCGTGCGTTACTTGCGCGCTGTGTCCATATTCGGGCTTGTCTGGCGTTGCGTACACCGCGACATCCTGCGACTGCGGCGTGCCGATTTTGTGATAGTAAACCGTCTGGTTGTAATTCAACTGCTGGAAGGCACCGCCTTCTTGCGGCTCGGCAAAGCGCGAATAGAGAAAGCCTTCATTGCCTACCCAGCTGATGTTCGTGAATTTGGCCCATTTGATTTCGTCGGGCATGGTCTTGCCAGTCGCAGTATCGAGCACCTTGATCGTGCGCCAGTCGGACCCGCCATCCTGAATGGCATAAGCGAGCAGCTTGCCATTTTTCGACGGCACCCAGCTATCGAGCGCAGTCGCTCCATCCTTTGCCCAACCATTGGGGTCAAGCAACACCCGGTCAGCGCCGTTCAGGCCCTTGCGGACATATAACACCGACTGGTTCTGCAGTCCGTCATTCTTGTTGAAGAAATAATAGCCGCCAGCCTTTTCAGGCAGACCAAAACGTTCATAGTCGAACAGCTTCTTCATCCGGTCGGCCAGGATTTTCTTGCCCGGCAATGTCTCCAAATATGCATCGGTCACTGCGTTTTGCGATGTTACCCATTTGGCGACCTCAGCATTGACACGGACATCATCTTCGAGCCAGCGATAGGGGTCAGCCACCTTAACGCCGAACTGTTCGTCGACGACATTGACGGTCTTGGTCTTCGGATAAGTCAGCTCGGCCGTGACGTCGGCGGTTGCCGCGCCCTTCGCTACAGCCATTGACGAAATTGGCGTCATCATGACCGCAGCTCCAAGCAAAAATACAGTTCGCATAATTTCATTTCCCCAACTCTCAGATAATATATTTCTGGACTATAACGTCGGTTAATGAACACCAACCGTCTCCCGCGTCGCCCGCCGGTTTAATTCGCATTTTTGTCGAAATCATTCGGCGAGCTGACGCTTTGCCAACAGAATTGCGCCAGTCATGCAGGCGGCGAACAGCATCCCCTCTAGGGCACCCGTTGCCATCTGGCTCATCCGACCAAAACCATCCTCGCCAAACAGCGCACCGATCTGGTCGAGCCGAAGTCGTGATTGCGGAAGTATCTCCGCCAGCGCATTCAAACTGCCGCCAAGCAGTTGCCCACCGGCAGCAGGGATCGCTACGCCAGCGACCATCCCCACAGCGGCCGCTGGAAGCATTTTACGCGACAAACTTCGAGTGGGTGCTAGTCGACTAGCCAAATATAATCCAAGCCCCACGGCGGCCCCTAAAATGGTTCCTTCGAGCGCGCCGGTAATATGTGTTGGCGACTGTCCCAGCAGCAGGTTGAACGCATCGAGCCCAAGCAGCTTCACAACCCCGCCAACAAGGAAACCACCTGCAGCGCCGCCCAGAATGGTGGACGGACCAGTGCGGGGGTTGAACAGACCAGCTGCCGCCATCCCGAAACTGACGCCAGCAGCTCCAATCAGCGCGATCAGCACAGTCAGCGCGGTGAGCACCAAAACGATGGACGCGCCGCCCATACCCTGCGACCCGCCCGCAAAGCCATAGAATATGCCGCCAAGCAGGCCAGCGATGCCGCCGCCGACAATCCCTGCCCCGCCCAAGGCCCAAAATGTTCGCCAGTCCATCTTCGAGGTGATGGCCAAAGGTGCGCTCGGCAAAGCATCACCAACAGCGACCGCCGCGATGAACCGATAGCCATGCTTTGGCACCGTTTCGATAAAGCTGGGACGCGTGGCGTCGTCTTGCAGGGCACGGCGCAAGCTGCGGATGCATTGCGTCAGCGCCTCATCGGTAACTGGCACGCCACGCCAGACGTCGTCCATAAACTGGTCCTTGGGTACGAGGTCACCAGCGTTCCGCACCAGCAATACAAGCGCATCGAAATAGCGGCTGGAGACATCCAAAGGCGCGCCATCGCGGGCCAGCAGCCGGCTCTCAACATCAAGCGTGAAGGGGCCGAAGTGAAAGCTATCTGATTTCATTTTTCACCAAATGCTCATGTCCTGCTCATGCTTGCAATGTCGCTTCGCCCTAAATGCATAGCCTCCATTTATCAAAAAGGGCAATGTTATGAATATCACCAGCGAACAACCACCGCGCCGACGCCTGAACCCCTGGCGCGTCATTGGCTGGGGCGGGGCAATTGCTCTGATCCTTACGCCGCTGGTCGCGATGCAGTTCACCAATGAAGTTGATTGGGATGAAACCGACTTTATTTTTGCGACCGTTATTTTCGGGATCGTCGGGGGCCTTATCGAATTCGCGGTGCGCCTGTCATCGAACTGGTATTTCCGTTTTGGATCCATGTTCGCTGTGCTCGCCGGGTTCATGATCGTTTGGTCAAACCTTGCCGTCGGCATGATTGGCAATGAAGATAACCC
>JAZKGS010000062.1:42191-55774 GCA_040385805.1 Pseudomonadota bacterium
TCGACATTGCGGTCTACAAGCTCAATCACGCCCATTGGTGCAGCGTCCGAACCACGGAAGCCAGCCTTGATAACGCGGCTGTAACCACCGCTACGGTCGGCATAGCGCGTCGCCAGTTCGTCGAAAAGCTTCACCAACTGGGTGTCGTCCATCAAACGGCTCATCGCGAGGCGACGGTTGGACAAGCCACCCTTTTTCGCAAGCGTGATCAGCTTTTCGATATAGGGACGCAGTTCCTTCGCCTTTGGCAAGGTTGTCTGGATCTGCTCGTGCTTGATAAGCGAGGCTGCCATGTTGCGAAGCATCGCTGTACGGTGCGATGTCGTGCGTTGCAGCTTACGATGGCCAACTTTATGGCGCATATTTCATTCCTTCGTTCGTAGGGGGGCCGTATCAGGTACCCCGATCCAGGCCATTTAAGGGTGGCCTTTTCCCCTAATTGTTGGGCCAAAGCACTGCTTCGGCCCAAATATGCTTAACCGAGCAATTCTTGCTCAAGCTTCTTGGCCATCTCTTCGATGTTTTCTGGCGGCCAACCTGGAATGTCCATCCCAAGGCGCAAGCCCATCGACGACAATACTTCCTTGATTTCGTTCAGCGACTTGCGACCGAAGTTAGGCGTACGTAACATTTCGGCTTCGCTCTTTTGAACGAGGTCGCCAATGTAGATGATGTTGTCGTTTTTGAGGCAGTTTGCACTGCGAACCGACAGTTCCAACTCGTCGACCTTCTTGAGAAGATAACGGTTGAGTTGGTTCGCATCCGATTCTTCCGAAGAAGCCGAAGGTGCAGCCATGCCAATCATTGGCGACGATGCAGCCATCGAATCTTCGAAGTGGACAAACACCTGCAACTGATCCTGAAGGATACGCGCAGCATAAGCCACGGCGTCTTCCGGCGTTACGGTGCCGTCGGTTTCGATCGTCAGCGAAAGCTTATCATAGTCAAGTTCTTGACCGATACGAGCGTTGTCCACCTTGTACGCAACTTGGCGCACAGGCGAATAAAGGCTGTCGACCGGGATCAGGCCAATTGGCGCATCTGCTGGACGGTTGGCGACCGCAGGGACATAACCCTTGCCGCTGTCAGCAGTGATTTCCATGTTCAACGTCGCGCCATCGTCAAGATGGCAGATGACGAGATCAGGGTTCATCACTTGGATGTCGCCGGATACAGCAATGTCGCCAGCGGTAACGGCACCAGGGCCAGTTGCCGAAAGCTGAAGACGCTTTGGACCTTCGCCCTCCATCTTCAACGCGACCTGCTTGATGTTCAAAACGATGTCAGTGACGTCTTCCCGTACGCCAGCCAGCGACGAGAATTCGTGCAACACGTTCTCGATCTTGATCGACGTGATCGCTGCGCCCTGCAACGATGAAAGCAATACGCGACGCAGCGCGTTACCGAGCGTCAAGCCAAAGCCACGCTCAAGCGGCTCGGCAACAAATACTGCCTTACGCTTCGCATCGCTGCCTGATTTCAGTTCAAGCGCGTTGGGCTTTTTCAGTTCCTGCCAGTTCTTGATATTGACGGACATGGATTTCCCCTTGGGTTTTGCAAAACCGGCAATTTGGTGCACCGTGCCGGATCGCGGGTAAAAGAAGGGACGACTGAACAGCCGCCCCTGAAACGAATGCTTAGACGCGCCGACGCTTGGAAGGACGCACGCCATTGTGTGGGATCGAAGTCACATCGCGGATCGAAGTGATGGTAAAACCCACCGCTTGCAAAGCGCGGAGCGCTGATTCACGACCCGAACCCGGGCCCTTAACTTCGACTTCCAAAGTGCGAACGCCATGTTCGGCAGCTTTCTTGCCGGCGTCTTCTGCGGCTACCTGAGCGGCATAAGGGGTCGACTTGCGGCTGCCCTTAAAACCCATGGTTCCTGCCGAAGACCAGCTGATCGCGTTGCCTTGGGCATCAGTGATCGTGATCATGGTATTGTTGAAGCTGGCATTGACGTGCGCGACGCCTGCCGAAATATTTTTGCGCTCCCGCTTTTTAATGCGCTGTGGTTCGCGTGCCATATAATGTGTATCCTATTCGAAAATGCGAAGAAAAAATAATCAGGCCAAAGCCAATGATTACTTCTTCTTGCCCGCGATTGCCTTGGACTTGCCCTTACGGGTGCGCGCATTGGTATGCGTACGCTGACCACGGACGGGAAGGCCCTTACGGTGACGAAGGCCACGGTAGCAGGCGAGATCCATCAAACGCTTGATGTTCATCGATGTGTTACGGCGAAGATCGCCTTCTACGGTGTAGCCCGCATCGATGGTTTCGCGGATTTGCAGGACTTCGGCATCCGAAAGGTCTTGCACACGGCGGCTATGATCAATTCCCAGCTTGTCCGCGATCTCGAGCGCCTTGGTGCGACCGATTCCGTGAATGTAGGTAAGCGCAATGATCACGCGCTTGTTGGTTGGAATGTTAACTCCGGCAATACGTGCCAATTTATTTACTCCTGCTCCACAGGTGTCTCCGAAAAGACGAACCCTATCTCAACGCTGATGATATCCCGAAACGCACAAAACCAGCGGACGCATAAACGCGCTGCTGGCTGCACCAGATGTTCGGAATTACTGGCGCCTTACGGTGAGTCGTGCGTACTGTCAAGGCCAGAGGCGCGCTATCCCTTGCCTTTAGTCTTGGTTTTGCCATCACTGGCATTTTCTTCGATAAACTCGATGATCCTGCCAGCAATATCCTTGCCGCTGGCTTTTTCAATACCTTCGAGTCCCGGCGAGCTGTTTACTTCCATGATTACTGGGCCATGGTTGGACCGCAGCATGTCCACGCCAGCGACATTCAACCCCATGGCGCGCGCAGCACGCACGGCTGTGGACCGCTCTTCCGGTGTAATCTTGATGGCTGAGGCCGACCCACCGCGATGCAGGTTCGACCGGAAGTCGCCCTCCGCGCCCTTGCGCTGCATTGATGCGACAACCTTGTTGCCGATAACAAAACAACGGATATCGGTCGCATTGGCCTCTTTGATGAATTCCTGAACGAGGATGTTGACGTTCGCCCCCCGGAACGCCTCAATAACCGAACGCGCCGATTTCTCGGTCTCGCCCAAGACCACGCCAATGCCTTGTGTTCCCTCAAGCAATTTGATGACGACTGGCGCGCCGCCAACCATTTGAAGCACTTCGTCGGTCTGCCTTGGGTCATGGGCAAAGGCTGTTACCGGAAGACCGAGCCCCTTGCGTGCCAAGATCTGCAACGAACGCAACTTGTCGCGCGAACGGCCGATCGCAACGCTTTCATTCAGCGACCACGTGTTCATCATTTCGAACTGGCGCAAAACAGCCAAGCCGTAAAAAGTAACTGAGGCGCCGATACGCGGAATGACCGCATCATATTTGCCAAGCTTGGCGCCCTGATAATAAGCTTCGGGGCGGTGCGAGGTGATGTTCATCGTTACTCGCAACGTGTTCAAGATATCTATCTCATGGCCACGCGCCTCTGCCGCCTCAACGAGACGCTGGTGGGAATATAGGTTGGCGTTCCGCGCCAACATCGCGATTTTCATATATCTCTGGTCCCTTGATTGGAAGGTTTTCCCAACACCCACCTGCGCCCGCTGTTCACGAGAAAGCCGCGCCTTAACGCCCGCCGACCAATTAGCAAGGGAAAGGCCATTGATCGTCGGTTTGCCAAGGTGAGTTCCCCGTTCCAACATAGCTTACCAAAGCAAAATTGCGCCGAGATGACATAACGATCCTGCCGTTCGCCGTTCGATGAGCGGACCATGCGTCGACCAACGATTTCTGATTCATACCGTTTCGGCTTTTCGCCCGCATTCAGGCGGAACCAGAATTCGACAAAGGACTTACCGTCGCGCGAAATCGGCTTGATCCGCGTAGCGTGGATAGATGAAGTGACCGCGCCTGTGTCCATCTTGGCGTGCACCTGCGACAGGCCAAGGCTCGGCAGATCGACCATCTCGCACCAACCGATTTCGATCTTGTTGCTGGATTTTGCGCCATTGCCCCCCGTCGCCAATTAATTCGGCTCCGCTTGCGGCGATTCGGCCGGGGTCTCTTCAACCGTTGAAGGTACCTCGTCGGAAGCTGGCTCTTCAATCTTCTCGATATCAAGCTTGAACTCATCTGCCTTTGGCGCTTCCGCCTCCGCTAAGGTAAATGGCGACAGCATGCTCTTAAACTGCTCACCCAACACCTTGTCTACCGCTGGCGCTATCTCCGACACTTTGTAGCGCATGTATCCGCCGACAACATATGAGAAGCTTACCCGCGTGCTCCCATTATCCTTGGAAGGCTCCATGGCAACAGTAAGCGTGCCAATCACTGCCTCGGACTGAAGCGGACCCAATGCACCTTGCATGCGCAAGACCTTGCCGGGCTGCGCAAAAATGACGCGCATATGCTCGACGCTGCCAACGGTCTTTAACTTGCCGTTCGCGTCGGTCTCCTGAAACAATTCGCAAAAGCATCCATTGGCCTGCGCATCAATATAGAACCCAGCGCTTGAACCCGACCAGCTATGCGCCTTGTTCCAATAATCCTTGGGCGCCAGCAAGCGTTTCCAGACTTCCTCCGGCGTCGCGTTGACGGTTGCGATGTGGATGGAGTTGAAACCGCTATCCGACGCGGCTTTCACCTCTGCAAAGGCGGGTGAGGAAAAGGCGATTAATGGCGCGACCACGAGTGCAAGTTTCGTCATGACAAGCTGTCTAACAACGCTTTGCATTTTCGTCACCCTGAACTTGCTTCAGGATGTTGGACCACCAAATTTAGCCAATAATCGCATCGATCGCGTCGGTGACATCCTCAATGGAGGCCATGCCATCCACACGGCTAACAAGGCCGCGTGCATCGTATAAAGGCAAAATAGGCTCGGTCTTGGCCCGATATTCCGCCATGCGTGTGCGCACGGTCTCTTCGTTGTCATCGGGGCGGCGCTTGAATTCGTGTGAGCCGCATTTGTCGCATGTGCCGGCGACTACAGGCTGCTTGAAAACGTCGTGATAGCCATCGCCACAAACAGCGCAGGTGAAGCGGCCAACCACACGCTCCACAAGCGCGTCTTCGTCGACGACCAGTTCGATCACATGATCAAGCGTCCGATTGCGCGCCGATAGCAGGCCATCCAGTAAAGCCACCTGCGGCGCAGTGCGTGGGTAGCCGTCGAAGATCAGACCTTTGTCGGCAGCAATCTCGTCCATATGTTCGCCGAGGATCTCTGCCATCAATTCGTCGGGAAATAACTTCCCGGCCTTCATGATTTCATCAGCCATTTTGCCAACTTCAGTGCCTGCCTTGACGGCAGCGCGCAGAATGTCGCCGGTCGACAATTGAACCATGCCATATTTCTCGACGAGAAATGCAGCCTGCGTGCCTTTGCCTGCGCCCGGAGGGCCCAAAAGGATGATATTCATGAAACGTTTCCCCGATTCGTTTCGATGTCGCACCCTTTAGCGGGCGCGTCCACCCTTGAGCTTCGCCTTTTTCAGCAGGTCCCCATATTGGTGGGCGAGCAAATGGCTCTGGATCTGTGAGATTGTGTCGATGGTGACGTTTACCAGAATGAGCAAGCTGGTGCCGCCGATGGCAAAGAACTGCTGCTGCCCGGTCTGCGCCATCACATAATCAGGTAGCAGACAGACCAACGTCAAATAGGCAGCGCCCAGCACAGTAATACGCGTCAGCACGTAATCGAGATAGGATTCCGTGTTCTTGCCCGGACGAATACCCGGAATAAAGCCACCAGCCTTCTTGAGATTCTCCGACGTTTCTTCCGGATTGAACACCACTGCGGTGTAGAAAAAGCAGAAGAAGATGATCCCAAGGCCGTAGAGCGCCAGATAGACCGGCTGCCCGTGGGCAAGATATTGGTTCAGCGAAATGACGAAGTCACCCATGGCGCTTTCGCCTGCAACCTTGTTACCGCCCAATTGCGTGATCGTAATCGGCAAAAGCAACAGCGACGACGCAAAGATGGGCGGGATAACGCCGGCGGTGTTAATCTTCAGAGGAAGGTGGCTGCGGTCGGCCTGCATCATGCCGCGCTGCGTCGCGCGCTTTGGATATTGGATCAGCACGCGCCGCTGTCCACGCTCCATGAAGCAGATGAGCAATGTCAGAGCAACGAACATAACCAAAAAGCCAACGATGACGAAACCGCTGATTGACCCAGTGCGACCGCCTTCAAGCAATTGCGCGAACAGACGCGGCATTTGCGCGACGATCCCGGCCATAATGATCAGCGAGATACCGTTACCGATACCGCGCGAGGTGATTTGTTCACCCAACCACATCAGGAACATTGTGCCGCCGATAAGGCTGATGGTCGCGACAATGCGGAACATCATGCCTGGCTCAACCACGGCGCCAATGCCGTTCGCTGCCGCAAGACTTTCCAGACCAGCTGCAAGGAAGTAACCTTGCACGGCCGTCAGGAACACAGTGCCGTAACGCGTATATTGGTTCAGCTTCTTGCGTCCGCTCTCGCCCTCTTTCTTGATGGCAGCAAGCGTTGGCGACAGCGATGCTGCGAGCTGCACCACAATCGACGCAGTAATATACGGCATCACACCAAGCGCGATGAGGCTCATACGCTCTAGGCTACCGCCAGAGAAAGTGTTGAAAATGTCGAGAACGCCACCAGCGGCGTTATTGGCATAAAGGGCCGCTTGCGCGACAGGATCTACCCCAGGTAAAGGCACGAAACTTAACAAACGGAATATGATGAGCGCGCCTATTGTGAACCAAATGCGGTTCTTAAGCTCTGTTGCCTGCCCGAACTTCGATAAATTGAGGTTCGAGGCCATTTGGTCGGCCCTAGATGCCATGATATTCGTTCCTTGGTTCCGGGTTATGGCCAAACGCAATTTGCCTACGCGGCGGCCTAACCCCAAAAATTTTGCCTGACTGTATCCGGACGACCCCCAGAAATGTCAAACCCCGCCAGCCCATATCGGGAAGCGGGGCTGGCATGACAAGAGCGAAGTCGTCGCCCCCAGTCTTATTTCTTAGCCGCAGCTTCTTTGGCGGCGTTCTTAACCGAAGACTTCTTTGCGAGCGCCTTTTCAGCCGCGGAAACCTTCGTCAAAACTTCAACCTTGCCGCCTGCCTTTTCAACAGCTTCAATCGCTGCCTTCGATGCACCGGCTACCGAGAAGTTCACTTTCGCGGTCAGTTCACCCTTGGCGAGCAAACGGACGCCGTCTTTGCCGCCACGTGCAAGGCCAGCGGCTTTCAACGCAGCATGGTCAACAACGGCTTTGATGTCGATCTTTTTTGCATCAATAAACTTCTGGATCATGCCCAAGTTTACTTCTGCGTGGTCCTTGGCGAAGATGTTATTAAAGCCGCGCTTTGGAATACGCATGTGAAGTGGCATCTGGCCGCCTTCAAATCCGTTAATCGAAACGCCCGAACGGCTGGTCTGGCCCTTTTGGCCGCGGCCTGAAGTCTTGCCCTTGCCGGAGCCGATGCCCCGGCCAACCCGCATACGACGATGGCGTGCGCCCTCGTTATCTTTAATGTCATTCAATTTCATGTCGTGCACTCGCTTTCGCTTTAATTCGCGCTGATGGTATTAGTCCTGAATTTGGACCATGTGCCGAACCGTTTGGATCATTCCACGGACTTCGGGTGTGTCTTCGATTTCCACAACGCGGTTCATCTTGTCAAGGCCGAGGCCCTTCAAAGTTGCGCGCTGCGAAGCGGGACGGCGGATCGGTGAACCGGTCTGCTTGATTTTAATCTTCGCCATATCGATTACTCCGCAATAGCTTCTGCGTCGGCTTCAGCAACTTTGCTGCCACCGCGACCAAGAAGGTCAGCGATTTTCTTGCCGCGACGCTGCGCTACCGACTTGGGGCTGGTCTGTTCAGACAAAGCCGCAAAGGTAGCACGGATCATGTTATATGGGTTCGACGTACCGACCGACTTGGTCACAACGTCCGCAACGCCAAGGCTTTCGAAGACAGCGCGCATTGGGCCGCCTGCGATGATGCCGGTACCCGCAGGTGCCGAACGCAATGTTACCTTGCCAGCGCCGAAATGGCCCTTGCCGTCATGGTGCAATGTGCGGCCATCTTTCAGTGCGACCCGAATCATGGACTTTTTTGCAGCAGCAGTTGCCTTGTTGATGGCTTCCGGCACTTCGCGCGCCTTGCCATGTCCAAAACCTACGCGGCCCTGGCCATCGCCGACGACGACGAGCGCAGCAAAACCAAAGCGCTTACCACCTTTAACTGTTTTCGAAACACGGTTGATGTGAACGAGCTTTTCGATCGTGCCATCATCTTCTTCTTGCGCTGGACGACGATCGTTATTGTTACGACCGCGGCCACCGCCGCTATTGCCGCCACGATTGTCGCCGCCACCACGACCGCCGCGTCCGCGACGTTGGCCTTCGGCTGCAGCTGCTTCAGGTGCTGCGCCATCAGTGACGGGAGCAGTGCTTTCAGTGTTTTCAGCCATCATTAGAACTCCAATCCGCCTTCGCGCGCTGCATCAGCAAGCGCTTTGACGCGACCGTGAAACAGGAAACCGCCACGATCAAATACCACGCTGGAAATGCCAGCCTTCTTGGCAGCTTCGGCTACCCGCTTGCCAACATCAGCCGCAGCTTCTGTTGTCGAGCCGTTCTTTGCCTTCACGTCCTTGTCGAGAGTCGAGGCAGACGCAATAGTCGAGCCCTTCGAATCGTCAATGACTTGCGCGTAGATATGACGGCCAGTGCGGTGCACGGAAAGACGCGGACGTCCAGCAACCTGCGCCCGCAATTTCGAGCGAACGCGCTGACGGCGACGTGCAAAGAGAGACAGTTTTGCCATTATTTCTTCTTCCCTTCCTTGCGGAAGATATATTCGCCGCGGTACTTGATGCCCTTGCCCTTATATGGCTCTGGCTTCCTCCAGCGACGGATTTCGGCAGCAACCTGCCCAACCTTCTGCTTGTCGATACCCGAGATTTCCACCGTGGTGTTATCAGGTGTCTTGATTTCGATGCCCTCGGGGATGGCGAAGTCGACATCATGGCTGTAGCCAAGTTGAAGCTTCAACATCTTGCCCTGGCTGTTGGCACGATAACCAACACCGGTGATTTCGAGAACCTTAGTAAAGCCTTCAGTCACGCCGGTGACCAGGTTCTGAACGAGTGTCCGCTGCATACCCCAAAAGGCGCGTGCTGCTTTGCTGCCGTTCGCAGGCTTCACCATGAGACCATCGTCCTGCATCTCGTAAGAGATCAGATCGCTCATCGGCATTTTCAGTTCGCCCTTCGGTCCTTTGACCGAAAGCGTGCCCGCTTCCATGCTGGCGGTTACGCCGGCAGGAATGGGAACGGGTTTCTTACCAATGCGGCTCATTAGAATACCTCCGCCAGGATTTCGCCGCCGACATTCTGTGCACGCGCTTCGGCGTCCGACAGAACGCCCTTTGGCGTAGAAACGATGGTGATACCAAGGCCGTTGCGGATAACCGGAAGCTCTTGGCTTCCTGAATATACACGACGACCTGGCTTTGAAACGCGGGCGACATGCTGGATAGCAGGGGCGCCTTCGAAATATTTCAGCTCAATGCGAATGCCCTTATGTGCACCCAAAGCTTCTTCGCTGTAACCGCGAATATAGCCTTCGCGCTGCAACACATCGAGAACGCGGGTACGCAGGCTGGACGCTGGCGAGACTACAGAGTCTTTTTTCGCCCGCTGGCCGTTGCGGATACGGGTGAGCATATCACCCAAAGGATCGGTCATTGCCATCTATCTTATCCTTACCAGCTCGACTTCGTAACGCCCGGGATCATGCCCTTATTGGCAAGATTACGCAGTTCGATACGGTTCAGCTTGAATTTACGGTACACGCCGCGAGGACGCCCGGTGGTTTCGCAACGGTTGCGCACGCGGTGCGGGTTACCGTTGCGGGGAATCTCAGCCATTTTGAGGCGAGCGATCAAACGCTCGCTGTCATCGAGCGACTGGTCTTTCGCCATCGCCTTGAGCTTCGCATAGCGACCGGCATATTTCTTAGCCAGCTTCTTGCGACGCTCGTTCTTGTTTATGGAGCTCAGTTTAGCCATTATGCAGCCGCCTTTTCATCAGCTTCTTCTACTGGGAACGGGAAGCCGAACAGCTTAAGCAGTTCGCGTGCCTCGTCATCCGAGTTTGCCGAAGTCGTTACGATCACATCCATTCCGCGCACCACGTCGATGGCGTCATAGCTGATTTCTGGGAAGATGATCTGTTCTTTGAGACCCATGGCGAAGTTGCCACGACCATCAAAGCTCTTTGGGTTCAGGCCGCGGAAATCGCGAATGCGTGGCATTGCGATTGTGACCAGACGATCGAGGAATTCGTACATCTGGGCGCCGCGCAGCGTGACCTTCACGCCAATTGGCATGCCTTCGCGCAGTTTGAAACCAGCGATCGATTTCTTCGCCTTGGTGATGACCGGCTTTTGACCAGCGATCAGTTCCATTTCGGCAAGAGCGGTCGTAACCTTCTTCTTGTCCTGTGATCCTTCGCCCACACCCATGTTGAGTGTGATCTTCTCGATCTTTGGAACCGCAAAGCGGTTTGCATAACCGAACTTCTCAGTAAGACCCTTTACGACGGTATCGTCATAAAGCTTCTTCATACGAGGGGTGTATTTGGTATCAGCCACTGATCGTCTCCCCGGACTTCACGGCCACACGGACCTTCTTGCCGTCCTTGGTTTCCACGCGAACGCGTGTTGCCTTGCCGGTCTTGGGATCCGCCAATGCCACATTGGAAATGTGCAGCGGAGCTTCGAAGCGGTCTAGACCGCCCTGCGGGTTAGCCTGCGAAGCTTTCCGGTGACGCACAGCGATGTTGACGCCAGCGACGACGACTTTGCTGTCCTTAGGCATCACGGACGTTACTTCGCCCGTTTTGCCTTTGTCTTTACCGGCAAGCACGACGACCGTGTCACCCTTTTTGATTTTTGCCAGAGCCATTGTTATAGCACCTCCGGTGCCAAGCTGATGATTTTCATGTGGTTCTTGGCGCGCAATTCACGAACAACTGGTCCGAAAATACGTGTGCCAATCGGCTCCTTGTTGTTACCGATAAGCACAGCAGCGTTAGAGTCGAAGCGAATGACCGAGCCATCGGCACGGCGGATGTCTTTGCGGGTACGAACGATAACGGCCTTGTGCACGTCACCCTTCTTTACCTTACCGCGCGGTGCAGCTTCCTTGATCGACACCACGATGATGTCGCCAACGCCAGCCACGCGACGCTTGGAACCGCCAAGCACCTTAATGCACTGAACGCGCTTTGCGCCGCTGTTGTCCGCAACATCGAGATTGGATTGCATCTGAATCATGGGATCAATCCTCCGTTGTTGCTGCGACCGGGGCTACAGCGGCATCAGCCACCAAGCGCCAGGTCTTGTTCTTGGAAATCGGCGCGCACTCTTCGATACGGACGACTTGACCCTCTTTGACGACGTTGTTTTCGTCATGGGCGTGATACTTCTTCGTGCGACGGATGATCTTGCCGTAAAGCGGGTGCTTTACCTTGCGCTCGACCAGAACGACAATTGTCTTGTCATTCTTGTCGGAGACCACTGTCCCTGTGAGAATACGTTTTGGCATGGGTAGCTCCTTATGCCGTCTTTGCGGCGGCGCGTTGGCGCTCACCCTGCAGGGTTTTAATGCGGGCGATGTCACGACGCACTTCACGCACACGTGCCGGCTTTTCCATCTGGCCAGTGGCCGATTGGAAACGCAGGTTGAACGCTTCGCGCTTCAGTTCGCCGAGCTGAACAGCAAGCTGATCGTCGCTCTTGACGCGGAGATCTTCGGTTTTGCTCATCTTATGATGCTCCCAGATGCGAGGTGTCGCCGAGACGAGCCACGACCTTGGTCTTGATTGGCAGTTTCATGGCTGCGCGCTGGAATGCGACAGCTGCGATTGGACCAGGAACACCGTCGAGTTCAAACATGATGCGGCCTGGCTTAACCTTGGCTGCCCAATATTCGACCGAACCCTTGCCCTTACCCTGACGAACTTCGGCAGGCTTCTTCGTGACCGGCACGTCCGGGAAGATACGGATCCACAAGCGTCCCTGACGCTTGATGTGACGTGTAATCGCGCGGCGAGCCGCTTCGATCTGACGTGCAGTAATCCGCTCTGGCTCAAGTGCCTTCAGGCCGTATGAACCGAAGTTCAGGTCAGACCCGCCCTTGGCTTCGCCCTTGATACGTCCCTTGAACTGCTTACGGAACTTTGTTTTCTTTGGTTGCAACATGTCTAGTTCCTAACCTTTAGCGGCGGTCAGACTGCGGACGGACGCCGGAAGTCTGGGCTTCCATCATCAGTCGGTCAGTTGCCATTGGGTCATGACCCAAGATTTCGCCTTTGAAGATCCAGCATTTGATGCCGATGATGCCATAAGCAGTCAGTGCTTCAGCTTCAGCATAGTCAATGTTGGCACGAAGGGTGTGCGCAGGCACGCGGCCTTCGCGGTATGATTCAACGCGGGCAATTTCTGCGCCGCCCAAACGACCACCGCAGGTGATCTTGATGCCTTCTGCACCCAAACGCATAGCCGACTGCATCGCGCGCTTCATGGCACGACGGAAAGCGATACGGCGGATCAGCTGGTCAGCAATACCTTGTGCAACGAGCTTCGCGTCAACTTCCGGCTTGCGGATTTCAACGATGTTCAACGACACTTCAGCGGTAGTGAACTTGTTGATCAGCTTTTTCAGCTTTTCAATGTCCGCGCCCTTCTTGCCGATGATCACGCCAGGACGTGCTGCGTAGATTGAAACGCGGCAATTCTTCGCAGGACGCTCGATCACAACCTTCGAAATCGCTGCTTGCGGCAGTGTTTCAAAGATGAACTTGCGGATCTTGATATCTTCCAGAAGCATGCGGCCATATTCCGCACCTTCGGCGTACCAACGGCTATCCCAAGTCCGGTTGATTTGCAGGCGAAGCCCGATTGGATTTGATTTCTGACCCATGACTTATGCCTCTTCTTGCTGTTCGCGTACAACGATACGCAGACGGCTGAATGGTTTAACGATCCGGCTCGATTTGCCGCGGCCACGTGCCATGAAACGCTTCATGGTCAGCGCCTTGCCAACGCTTGCCTCAGCAACGACAAGGCTGTCGACGTCGAGGTTATGGTTGTTTTCGGCGTTTGCAATGGCGGAGGCCAGAACCTTGCGCACGTCTTCTGCCATTCCCTTTGTAGAGAATTTCAGAATATTGAGCGCGTCTTCGGCTTTCTTGCCACGGATCAGCGCGGCAACGAGGCCAAGCTTCTGCGCCGAACCACGAATGGTTGTGCCCACTGCCAGAGCTTCATTGTCGGCGACGCGACGGGGTGCGGATGCCTTACCCATTAGCGTTTGCCCTTCTTATCTGCGCCATGGCCGTGATAAGTACGCGTTGGAGCGAACTCACCAAGCTTATGGCCGACCATGTCCTCATTCACCGAAACGGGAATGAACTTGTGGCCATTATAGACGCTGAACGTCAGGCCAACGAATTGCGGCAGTATTGTCGAACGACGCGACCAGGTCTTGATCGGCGCGGTTTTCGACGCATCCTGCGCGGTTTCTGCTTTTT
>JAZKGS010000063.1:0-14120 GCA_040385805.1 Pseudomonadota bacterium
TTGATTTCCTTGGCGGTCATGCCGGGGACTGGACCCATTTCGAACGCGAGATCGATAAAGTTATCTTCCAGACGGACAACCTTCTGGCAGCAATCGATAATGTCTTCCTTCACCGACTTGGTGAGGCAGCCACGCTCGGCGCAGAATGCGTGGAACAGCTTGGTGATGCCTTCGCAGTGCAGGCTTTCGTCGCGGACGGACCATGAAACGATCTGCCCCATGCCCTTCATTTTGTTGAAGCGCGGGAAGTTCATCAGCATCGCGAACGAAGCGAACAACTGAAGTCCTTCGGTAAATCCGCCGAACATGGCGAGTGTGCGGGCAATGTCTTCGTCGCTGTCGACGCCGAACTGGTGGATATAATCGACCTTTGCGGCCATTTCTTCATATTCAAGGAACGCCGAATATTCGGATTCGGGCATGCCGATGGTGTCGAGCAAATGGCTGTACGCAGCGACGTGGACGGTTTCCATGTTGGAGAACGCGGTCAGCATCATTTTGACTTCGGTCGGCTTGAACACGCGGCCATAATGTTCGTGGTAGCAATTCTGCACCTCGATATCGGCTTGCGTGAAGAAGCGGAAAATCTGCGTCAGCAGGTTGCGTTCATGGTCCGACAATTTCTGCGCCCAATCGCGGCAATCCTCGCCCAATGGCACTTCTTCGGGCAGCCAGTGGATCTGCTGCTGGCGTTTCCAGAAGTCATAGGCCCATGGATATTCAAAGGGCTTGTAGCTGTTGCGTGCTTCTAACAATGACATGTCGTTATTCCTTGGACCTTAAATTTTATAACTTCGAAGCGGTATCGGGGTGCCTTATTGGCAGGCCAGGCACTCTTCATAATCGGTTTGTGCGGCCAGCTCGATGATGGGGGCCTCAGCGGTGTTATCCGCCTCAACTCCACCGGCAAAACCGGCGCGCTGGATCGATTTCGAACGCAGATAATATAGCGACTTCACGCCCAGCTCCCACGCGCGGAAGTGGAGCATGAGAAGGTCCCATTTTTCCACATCGGCAGGGATATATAGGTTCAGCGACGTTGCCTGGTCGATATAAGGCGTGCGGTCGGCGGCCAGTTCGATCAACCAACGCTGGTCGATTTCAAAGCTGGTCTTGAACGTGTCCTTTTCCTCGGGCGTCAGGAAATCGAGATGCTGGACCGAACCGCCCTTTTCAAGGATGCTGTTCCAGACATTGGTCGAATCCTTCGATTTCTCCTGAAGCAGCTTTTCGAGATACGGGTTCTTGACGATGAAGCTACCCGACAAGGTCTTGTGCGTGTAGATATTAGCCGGGATCGGCTCAATGCACGCGCTGGTGCCGCCGCAGATGATCGAAATCGACGCCGTCGGCGCAATCGCCATTTTGCAGGAGAACCGCTCCATAACGCCCATTTCTTCGGCGTCGGGGCAGGCACCACGCTCATTGGCAAGCATCATCGATGCCTCATCCACTTGCGCCCGGATGTGCCGAAAGAACTTCATGTTCCATGATTTCGCAAGTGCGCTTTCAAAGCCAACGCCGCGTGATTGCAGGAAGCTGTGATAGCCCATGACGCCAAGACCAATGGAGCGTTCGCGGCCAGCCGAATATTTCGCCCGCGACATTTCGTCTGGCGCACGGTCGATGAAATCCTGAAGCACATTGTCGAGCATGCGCATCACGTCTTCGATGAAGACCTTGTCGCCGTTCCATTCGTCCCATGTTTCAAGGTTAAGCGACGACAGGCAGCATACGGCTGTCCGGTCATTGCCCAAATGGTCGCGGCCCGTTGGCAAGGTGATTTCCGAGCACAGGTTTGAAGTGGAGACCTTAAGTCCCAGATCGCGGTGATGCTTTGGCATCGCGTTGTTCACGGTGTCGCTGAAGATGATGTACGGCTCGCCCGTTGCAAGGCGGGTTTCTACCAGCTTTTGGAACAAGGACCGTGCGTCGATTGTGCTGCGGATTTCGCCTGTCTTGGGGCTGCGCAGATGGAATTCTTCACCAGCGCGGACAGCCTCCATAAAGGCATCGGACAACAACACGCCATGGTGCAGGTTCAGTGCCTTGCGGTTGAAGTCGCCCGATGGCTTGCGAATTTCAAGGAATTCCTCAATTTCGGGGTGGCTGACATCCAGATAGCAAGCCGCCGAGCCGCGACGCAGCGAGCCTTGCGAAATCGCAAGCGTCAGGCTGTCCATCACGCGGACGAACGGGATAATGCCGCTGGTTTTGCCGTTGAGGCCAACAGGTTCCCCAATGCCACGCACATTGCCCCAATAAGTGCCGATCCCGCCGCCGCGCGACGCGAGCCACACATTTTCGTTCCACGTGTTGACGATGCCTTCAAGGCTGTCGTCGACACTGTTGAGGTAACAGCTAATCGGCAAACCACGGCCAGTGCCGCCGTTTGACAAAACAGGGGTCGCAGGCATGAACCACAGACGCGAAATATAATCATACAGACGCTGCGCATGGAGCTCGTCATCGGCATAAGCCGACGCAACGCGTGCGAACAGGTCCTGGTAACTTTCGCCCGGGAGCAGATAACGGTCCTGCAACGTGTCCTTACCGAATTCAGTCAGCAGCGCGTCACGCGACGGATCCGTGACAACGTTAAAACGGCGCGCGTCGACAGTCTTGCTGGACGCACCTTTCTTGGTTTCAGTGATCTCCACTTTCGCCGTCTCTGCTACCTTTTCAAGCACATCTGTCATCATTCCTGCAATCATGTCGTCGGCCCCCTGGCCCGTGTCCCTGAAATCCATTTTAACCTGTAGCTCCATTCATTAAGGCGACCCGAAACTGATTGCCGGTTGATCCGGCATCCAGCGACTTGCTGTATGTTTGCGGAAACCTATGTTCCCATATTGTTCGACTCAGGGCGCGAAACTCCCTGTTAGCATTTTTTGGCCTCGATAGGGGGAGTATTTTTACTTGTCCCCAGCTTATCGACGGGAAAAGTCCCCCATCGACAGAATTGTGTTCTGCAGCCTAAAGCACAAATTGTGGTAACGCCCCCTACGGCCAACCGCTACCTATAGTGCCTCATTCATTTTGAGACGCAAGAGGGTAAATCGTTAATTAAGGCCTCAATTCGTCGCTTATGCGATTCCATTCGTCGCAGCTCCAAGCTTGCCAAGAGGCAGCGACGCGCGGAACTTCTAGATGTTGCGTGCCGCGCAAGATGGAAAATCGCCGCATTAAAAAATTTATTGTGCATGCCATTATGGTGCTAAATTGTGGATCACCTCATCCATGTTTAGCCAGCACTTGCTGCGCAGGATTCGCGCTATCAGAATCGCCGCGCAAGTCATGACCTGCCTATCGACGGTCTCACATAAGCCAGATGCATGTCATCATATTCGCCATCCCAGCGCAGACGGAGCCCGAACTCGCTGCACATCATGGAACCGGGCCGTTGCGGCGGTGACGGGATAAAGGAATGGGCGGAATGAGGCACACGATCCCCTTCATGTCGCGCCGGGTCGCAAAACCCGTCGGTC
This sequence comes from Pseudomonadota bacterium, assembly GCA_040385805.1. Classification (GTDB taxonomy): domain Bacteria; phylum Pseudomonadota; class Alphaproteobacteria; order Sphingomonadales; family Sphingomonadaceae; genus Sphingorhabdus_B. Next base: position 3,489 of record JAZKGS010000063.1, read on the forward strand.
ACCGACAATGGTTTTCGTGCCGCAAGGAATGCCGCTTGAATCGGCACGGGAGCACGTTATGGGCGTGGCATACTTAAAGCGCAGGGGCCTGTATGACCGTTATTATCCGCAATGCCGATTTGATCGAGAGCGTGGCCGACGCGCTACAATATATAAGCTACTTCCACCCCATGGATTATATCCGGGCACTAGGCGACGCGTATGAGGCCGAGCGATCACCCGCTGCCAAGGATGCGATTGCGCAGATCCTGACCAATAGCCGCATGTGCGCGGAGGGGCATCGGCCGATTTGTCAGGATACCGGCATCGTCAATGTCTTTGTCAAATGGGGCATGGATTGTCGGTTGGAGGACACGTCCGCGTCATTGCAGGACGTGATCGACGAAGGCGTCCGCCGTGCATATTTACATCCTGAAAACAAGCTGCGCGCGTCGGTGCTTGCTGATCCCGCCTTCACGCGGCGCAACACAAAAGATAACACGCCCTGCGTCCTGCATGTCGACCTTGTGCCCGGGTCAAAGGTGTCGGTCGATGTCGCGGCCAAAGGCGGCGGCAGCGAGAATAAGTCCAAGTTCAAGATGATGAACCCGTCTGACAATATCGTCGATTGGGTCGTTGAAATGCTGCCACAGATGGGCGCTGGCTGGTGCCCGCCCGGCATGTTGGGCATTGGCATTGGCGGCACAGCTGAACATTGCGTGCTGCTCGCCAAACAGGCATTAATGGAACCAATCGACATGGGGCCGTTAAAAGCGCGTGGGCCACAGAATGATATCGAAGCCATGCGCATCGAGATTTTTGACAAGGTCAACGCACTTGGCATTGGTGCGCAAGGACTTGGTGGCCTTTCCACGATATTGGATGTGAAAATCATGGACGCGCCATGCCATGCGGCAGGCAAGCCGGTTGCGATGATCCCCAATTGCGCGGCAACGCGCCATGCGCATTTCACGCTTGATGGCGCTGGGCCAACCTATCTTGAGGCGCCCAAGTTGGATGAATGGCCAAAGGTGGATTGGAAGCCCGACGCTGCGGCAATTCGCGTTGACCTTGATGCGCTGACGCCCGACATTGTGGCAAGCTGGAAACAGGGCGATCGTTTGCTCCTCAATGGCAAGATGCTAACTGGCCGCGACGCAGCGCATAAGCGTATTGCTGACATGCTCGCCAAGGGGGAGGAGTTGCCGGTCAGCTTTAACGGCCGCATGATCTATTACGTCGGGCCTGTTGATCCCGTGGGCGAGGAAATCGTCGGGCCAGCAGGACCAACGACCGCAACGCGCATGGACAAATTTATGGATATGATGCTGGAGCAAGGCTTGCTGGCGTGCGTCGGCAAGGCCGAGCGGGGTCCAGCGGCAACGCAAGCGATTGCCAAGCATAAGAGCGCGTACCTGATGGCCGTTGGTGGCGCAGCCTATCTCGTCGCGCGCGCGATCAAGGGCAGCAAGGTCGTCGGCTTTGCAGATTTAGGGATGGAAGCGATCTACGAATTTGAGGTGCAGGACTTCCCCGTCACCGTCGCGGTCGACAGTGACGGCAATAATGTCCACCAGCTGGCCCCCGCCTATTGGCAAAAGCGGATTCAGGAAGAGGGGCTTCTGGAACTTAAAAACTAAGCCGCCTTGAACTACCCGCCAACCATTGCAACCGCCGCAGCATGGCTTAGGGTAGCAAAATGGATCAATCCACCCCGCCGCGCAGTGGCTTCTTCTCCCGCCTTGGCCCAGGTTTAATCACTGGCGCGGCCGATGATGATCCTTCGGGTATTGGAACGCACAGCCAGGTTGGCGCGCAATTCGGCTATGGGTTGAGCTGGACGTTTCTGTTTAGCTTTCCATTAATGGTCGCCATTCAAGAGATTGCAGCGGAAATCGGCCGCGTGACTGGTGCCGGAATCGCTCGTAATTTGCGTCGGCATTATCCTCGGCCGTTGCTCGTGCTGATGGTCGGGCTCTTGTTAATCGCTAATATCGTTAATCTCGGCGCGGATCTCGCAGCCATGGGCGCAGCGGTCGGCTTGCTGATTGGCGGCCCATTGTGGCTATATACCCTGTTGTTTGGCGTCTTTTGCGTCGTTATGGAGACTTGGCTGTCATATGAGCGGTATTCGTCGGTTCTTAAATGGGCGACCCTCTCGCTGTTTGCCTATGTCGCCGTCGTGATCGTGGCCCAAGTCCCTTGGGGGGAGGCGCTGACCTCGCTCGTGGTACCGCGTATTGAATATACAGGCGCTTATGCAACTGCGGTTGTTGCGATTCTGGGCACGACCATAAGCCCTTATCTATTTTTCTGGCAGGCCAGTCAGGAGATTGAGGAGCAGAAGCGGCACAAGGTCAAGCCGTTGTGCGTCACGCCAAAGGATGCAGGACCGGAACTCAAGCGCATTCGGATCGACACGTTAACGGGCATGGCGTTCAGTTCGATTGTCTCGCTGGCGATTGTTTTTGCCACTGCCGCGACTCTCCATGCCAATGGCATTCGCGACATTGAAACTTCGGCCCAAGCGGCCGAGGCATTGCGCCCAATCGCTGGTAACTTTGCTTTTGCGCTGTTTGCGCTGGGTATCATCGGGACTGGTTTGCTTGCGGTGCCAATACTTGCAGGCTCGGCGGCGTACGCGGTGACCGAAATGTTTGGGATAGCGTCCAGTCTGGACGCAAAACCCACTAAGGCACGGTTGTTTTACGGAACGATCGCTATGACCACTATGCTAGGCGTGTCGCTGCAATATGTGGGGATTGACCCGGCGCGTGCACTATATTGGGCAGCGGTCGTCAATGGGGTGCTGGCCGCGCCATTAATGGTAATGATGATGCTTATCGTACGAAACCCACGCGCAATGGGGCGGCTGACGCTCGGACGGCGTGCGACGGTTACAGGCTGGTTAGCCACTTTCGTGATGGCCGCCGCTACAATTGTATTTTTTGCGACTCTCTGAAAAGAGCGTGGATGGTTACTTATTTTGTGGCGCAGTTGGCTGCTTCACGGGGTCATCGGACGCGGGTAATGAATCCAAAAATTCGAGCTCCGTCAGGTTGAGGTCGGCATTACATCTCTTGCCTCTCAGCACGTCAATTTCTGCTTGTCGTTTCTTTAGATAATATTCCCGCATGGCGGCATAAGGATTCCCGCTTTGCTGAACGCGCGTGAAAATAGCATCATTTTTGATACGGTCGTCGATTGAGGAAAGTACGCTTTTGGATGCGGACACGATAGGATTGGTAAACGGCTTTCCAACCGCGGTTGGCAGAAGCGACAGATCAATTAACCTTCCAAGAAGATCGCGAACTGTTGTTGAGCCGACCAAGGGCAGGAAAAGATATGGTCCTGGCCCTACGCCATAAAAGCCGAGGGTATCCGCCAGACCGTTGGGGCGACGCGGCAAGTAAAAGGGCGCTTTCTTAGCAACATCAAAAAGTCCCGCAACGCCAATGGTCGAATTGATCGCAAAGCGACCTACGGTTTCAAGGGCTTTGCCAATTTTGAACTGGAGCAAGAAATTCACAAACACGACAGGTTCATCAAGATGGTTCAGGAGATTATGAACGCCTGCGCGGATCGGTGCCGGTACGCCATCTTGATAACCACGGGCGACAGGCGCAACGACAGCTTCGTCAACCACCTGGACCGCGCCAAACGACAATTCATTCACGACCGCAATCGGGTCGCCGCGCGGGGCGCCCTGATTGGCGGTGACAATGATAGTACGGGGATCGCTGACCGTCTGCGCCACTGGCTCGGTCTGGGGCAGTGCGCCGGGCAATTGCGTTGGTTCGGTAATAGCGCCTGCTGCTGCGGTCGCACCCGCCGGCGTTATAGTCGTCGTGGGCGGCGACATGTTCATGTCTGAATACCCCGTGGGGTCGCTGCCCGCCACGCCATCATTTGTAGGGGGCACAACTGGCGGCTGGACTGGTACAATTTCCAACGCAGGGGCAGGGCTTAAGGCAACGGCCGAACCGATTTTTGAGGTGGCGTCTGAATTGGGAGCGGGTGGACATTGCAGCGTACCGGAAAGCAAGGCCATCGCTAGTACTGAAGATATGCTCAACGTTAAGCCTTTCAGGCCATTCCTGCGGGTAACATCACTTTATGCCGAGGGCATATCGATTTGCAACATTTAGCTAATAATTCACGAACAATTGAAATAATTTTATATCATTCAATATGATAGAAGATAAACGCGTCACGAAAGATGCGGGATGCCTATGCACTAATTGGCCAAGCCATCCACCAAGCTATTACCGGAAATGCAACAACAGCGCATGTTTTATTGAGCGGGTGGTGGCCCCTGTTGCGCGCGCATTTGTGCGTCGATTTGCGCCTGAATTTCGGGGGGCAGGCCTTGCGGTGCACCGCCTGCTTGACCGCCAGCGCCGCCGCCTTGTTGTTGCTGCTGCATTTCCTGCATCTGCTTTTGCATGGCTTCGATTTCGGCGCGTGATTTGAACTCGAGCAACTCGACATCAAATGTCAGCTCGCTTCCACCAGGGATTGCGACTTCGCCTGTTTGTGGGTTGCGCTGGTCTTCTGGGCCATAGCCGAGCTCAGCTGGTATCCAGAGGCGATATTTGCCGCCGCGCTGCATGATCTTAAGTCCTTCGGAAAATCCTGGGACGACGCCCGTTACCGGGAAGCCAGCTTGTGGATTTTGGTCAAAGACGGTGCCGTCCTTCAACATGCCTTTATAGCTTACAAGCACGACATCATTGTCTGTGGGCTTAGGGCCTTCGCCGGCTTGAAGAATCTTGTAACGCAGGCCCGACGGCGTAGTCGTCACATCACCAAATTCCTGCCTTACGTCGCTCGTGCCCCAATAGGCCAGGCCACCGCCAGCGGCGAGAACCAGTGCAATCGCGGCCCAATATTTGGTGAGCGAGCCTTTTTTAATTGGCTGAATTGGAACGGCGGTGACAGACATGAAAAAATTCCTGTTAGCTTGGTTGCGCGGTGACTAGCAGAATGCAGCGCGGATTCTAGACACAAAAAAAGCGCCGCTTAACGGCGCCTCCCTTGTTGCAACGTGCATGCGCTTATTTCGCGCCGTCACGTTCCTGCTGCTTGCGCTCCATCTTGCGGGCACGACGGACAGCAGCGGCCTTTTCACGGGCGCGCTTTTCCGATGGCTTTTCAAAATGGCGACGAAGCTTCATTTCGCGATAAACGCCTTCACGCTGCAACTTTTTCTTCAGCGCGCGTAGGGCCTGATCAACATTATTGTCGCGAACCATGATTTGCATAAAAAACTCAACTCCGCATCGAATCGGCAAAATGGCTTAAAACGGCCACTTTGAAAGGCTAAAAACGAAAATCGCCGCAGTCACAGGCGGCGTGTTGATGTGGCCCCTAGAACGAAATGCAGTAAAGTTCAAGCCGCAATTGCGCCATTTCCTGCCAAAAAGCTGGATTCCGCCTAAACAGATGCGAGTGGACCCAAGGCGGTCCGGAGTGGAGACAACCATTCAATATATGGTTTCCAAATATCGACGCCATCACGGTTGAGCGGACGGCGCACCTGTTCGCTGCTTGGAGTGCGGACCACGCGGTTGAGCTTGTGGAAATCAAGCATCCTTGGGTCCCACGGCAAATCAAGGTATGTTAGCACGGACCGAAGCTCATTTTCGGCATCGGTAATCAATTCGCTATATGCGATATGATGGATTAATCCGGGGCCTACGCTGTCCAAATGAGTCATCAAGCGGACATAGTCGACATAGCATTGGGCAATATCTTCCAGATCGAATGCAGAGGCATGTGCTGACGAAAAAGACTGCGTATAATTTGAAAAGCAGCAATCCATTGCCGGCCGACGAATATCGATGAACCGGGCTTGCGGCAATATACGCTTGATGAAGAGGATATTGCTCCAATTATGGGGAAGCTTATCAACAAAATACCGACGGTCGGTTTTACGGTGAAGCCTTGCGCGTCGCAGATAGTCCTGGCCCATAGCATCGGCCTGGGTATCAGTCATTCGCGATATAATTTGCGGGACGGTAGCCTTGCCACGTTGCGTGACCAGTTCTACCACCGAACGCAGAATAGCCGGTATATATGGCAATTCACCAATTGGCTCAATGTCGGCATGACTGCCCAGCATTTGTTCAAGCAAGGTCGAACCCGAACGTGGCAGGCTTACAATAAAAATAGGAATGTCTTCTGTAACAGCTTGCCTTTCAAGCGTCTTAACAAATGAGGCGCTAATCGTGCTTTCAACTTCGGCAACTTCTGCGGTCAGTTCGCTCGCGTCATAGCCGATGGACTCCGCTCTTTGGCGATTTCCGATCGCATAATGTTGAAATGCCTCAGCAAAGCTGCCACGATCGTGATATGCTCTGGCCAGGGCAAAATGTGCAGGCGCGCTGTTTCGCACATCCACCGCCAGCGTGATCGCGCGGTGCAAATCCGAAATATCTTCGTTGGTGAATACCCGGCTTTTAATGCTGGCCAGTCCCCACCATGCTTCGCCGCATTCGATATCCAGTTGGGTAGCGGCACGATAAGCACCAATGGCGTCATCGACACGCCCCGCGGCCCGCAAGCTGTGGCCGAGCGCGATCAGATAATGTGGATTATCAGGGTGTTGATCGACAAGCGCTCGGCGAAGTTCCATTGCGTCGTCGGTCCGACCAAGCTTGTCAAATATGACCGCCAATATCGCTTTTATGGTCGGATCGTTACCTTCGCGAAGAATTTCGGTAAACATCAAACTCGCTTCGTGCAGCCGTTCCTGCTGGTTTAAAACCGAAGCAAGATTGCGCCGCATGTCGAGCGTTGACGGCCCCTTTTTTATTGCCATCCGAAGGAAACGCTCGGCCTGGCCAAGAGCGCCCAACTGCATTGCAGTGGTACCGAGCAGGGCGAGTGCCCGGGGATCATCTGGATAGCGGCGCAAATGGGCCATACTGGCCTGAGCTGCTTTATCGAACTCCCCCTTGGCAAACATCCGCTCAGCGTCGGCAAGCAACGGGAAGCCTTGTACGCCGCTTTTTTGGGAGTCGTTGTTCATCACTGGCTATCCAAATCATAGCCAAGCAAGGCGCGAAGGCCCGGTGCGTGGTAATCAACCAGTGCGCGGTGGCGCGGGCCCAGTGTATCGGGGAAATCGTGATTGATACCTGTCAGGTTTTCCCGTGCTGTTCCGCTTTGCTGTCTATCAGAACCGATCTTCACTCGTTCACGCCAATCCGCGGGCATTTCGATGCCGCACGCCGTCAGTATTTGCTGGAAAAATTGATGGGCATTCGTGCTTTCCAGGTCGCCGAGATGGAAGACAATGTCCTCATACCGCACTGGAAATACGCGTGTTCCAAGCCATGCCGCTGCGGTTAGTTCATAGCTATCTTTTAGAGACGGTGCTTTTCCGGGCAGGCCAAATATCATCATCGTTAGCAGCTCGTCCAACTCGAGTTCGCCCGATTTGAGATGATCGACATTACCCGAAAATTGTTCGGACACAAAGAAACGGGCACGGGCGATCACCCAGGCATAAGGGTCGCGATACAACAGTATGCGACGGCAAGATGCAGTTTCAATGACAGACGCATCCGCCATGAACAGGTGCCCCCAACTAAGCATTGGTACCGCAGGATTAAATGCGTTGCGGTGTTGCTGTAAGGTCGGCCATTGGATGAAATCAGTCTTATACTGTTGTTCAACCGGAACGAACATGCGCAAAATATTGCGCAGTAAATGACTTCCGCTTTTGGGGACACTGTTCAAAAAAACGGGTTTTGACAGAGGAGTTTGCGCGAATTTGCGGTTCTCTTCATCAAGGGAATCAGCATGTATCCAGATTTCGGCCATCGTGGAAGTTTCTCGCTATTGGTCAGTCCGTCGATACGAAACGGGCGGCATGTTTCCACGCCGCCCGTCAGTTCGTTTAATTTGCAAAATCAGAATTTTGCAGAGACGTTAACAAAAACCCGGCGTCCCACGAAGGGATATTGAGATGCAGCAACCACCGGACCTAATGTGCTGATCTGACCACCATTCAGGATTGATACTCGCGGCGGGCGCGTATTGAAGATGTTGCTCATCCCGACGGTTAGGTCAAATCGGTCTCCAACTTCCTGCGTCAAGGACATGTTGTGGTAGAATGTCATTGGTGTTTTCAAGTCAGGGCAATAGGTACCGTAAACCGCCGAATTGATGCAGGGCTCGCCACCATTGTCATTCAGGAAGTCTGACACGTTGGAAGTCGCGCCTATTACGTTAATCCCGTAAAACAACGATGTTTCATTGCTGGGAGACTGCCAGTTCAAACGGAAATCGCCGACCCATTTGGGCGATCCCGCCTCACCATTCGACGTTGTGCTGGGTGAGCCTGGAAGCAGAACCAAGTTATCCTTCAACTGCCACGTCATGTCTGCGGTAAGCGAAACACTGCCCAGATTTCCGAGATTCTGCCGGATGTTTGCGGCAAGATCGATCCCGCTATTACGCTGGCTGGCGATATTGATAAATTTGTCCTGAATATTCGCAACGTTGAACGGCGCGGCTGTTTGTCCGCGTGAAAACAGATCGCACAACGGTTCATTCGCAAAATCATCTGAATCGTAGCAGCCGCGCAAAATGTTACCAGCACCCAGCTGCGTAATCTCATCTCTTACGCGAATGTCAAAATAGTCGACTGACAAGCTGATTCTGGTGTCCGGCAAGAACGCAAATCTTGGTGTAAATACCGTACCGACGACCAATGCCTTGGATGTTTCCGACTTCAGAATGCCTACACCACCGGAGGCAGTGATATTGGCACTGACGCCTGCACCAGAGTGGTTATTAGGGATGCCATCGGCGGCACAGTTATCGGCAATTCTTTGCGTGATATTGCCTAACGTTAAGTTGGCGCCCCAACGAATACAGGGGTCAATTCTACCTTGAGCAATTGAACTGGTTTCATCAGTCAAGAACTGTTCAAACAAAGCCGGCGCACGGAATGAGGTGCCGTAGCTGCCTCTGAACCGTACCCAATCATTGACAGCCCAGTTGGCCCCGAATTTATACGTAAAGTTCCCATTGTCGCTAGCAGACAAGCCGTCGAGTGCACGGGTTGCCTTCACGTTGGTGAAGCGACCTGCCGCCGAAAACGTCAGCTCTTTGAAAAAGCTGGTGTCCGCAAGGATTGGCACACGAATTTCGGCAAATGCTTCCTTCGTTTCGCTCTTACCCGCAGTGATGCCAGAAGTTGACGTCCCCCAAGCATTTCCGGCGCGGGTGATATCGCCAGGCGTATCATTAATACGGTCGCGACGCGCGGTTACCCCTGCTGCCACGGATAAAGGTCCGGCTGGCAACTCAAGCAGTTTACCCGTAACGGCCGCTTCGCCGGTTAACTGGGTGTAGACCGTTTTGCCTTCTTCCCATTCAAATATGAAATCGATCTGCGGCTGAGTTAACCGGCCAAACAAGAAATCCGGGTCAGTCCAAGGTATATCAATGCACTGTTTGCCGGAAACAGGTGTGACCGTGCCAACGCACGATGCGGATTGGAAATATCCGGTGTCGTACACGTCCTGCAGAATCTGCTGTGTCCGGTAACGACCGATGCTCTTGCTGTACTGGCCGTAAACTTCCCATTTCCAGTCGCCTGCGCCGCCGAAATTGCCACGGAAGCCGCCCACGCCACGATAATAGTCTACCTTCTGGCTGCTATCGCTTTGATTGGTTATGGCAGTCGGACTTAGCAAATTGACGCCCTGCCAGCCGTCAGCCCACAATGTGGCTGGGGAGCCAGTGCCATAAAGGTCGCCAGTATACCCGAAGTTCCAGAACTGGCGCCAACCGTTTTGATATGTTTCGCGGCGGTTAAACAGGAATTCGCCGAATGCCTCGATTGAGTCAGTCAGTTCATACGAGGCATCCGCATATATCGTGTACAGGTCGGTTTCGGGAATGATCGTCTGTTCTTCGACATAGGGATGATAGTCGTTTCGAATGGCTGTCGATGCGGTATCATATCCAGTCGGGAACCAACCAGCAGGCGCACCAAAGTCACCTTCATAAGCCGGTGCGCCGTAAGCAGGCACGCCAAGCCGTTCGCCGGGATACTGATATTGCATCAATATGGTTTCGCCACCTGGCGACGTGTTTCGGCCGGTATTTGGACCACCCGGGCCATCAAGCTGAAGGTTGTCGATCAGGTTGTATGTCCAGACATGACCTACTGGCAAATCTTCGCACTTTGGTTGCCCAGTGCGCGGATCGATGAGGTCGGCGCGCGAACCATCGGGGCGGAAAATATAAGCTTCGGGACAAGCGAGATATGCCCGGTCGCCGCGCTTTAATTCGTTCGTATGGCTATAGTCACCCGCGATCATGATGTGGCCGCGATCAAACTTTTTGCCGTAAATGGCGTTGATACGATATTCTTCACCGCCATTAGCTAGCGGTACCGAGACGTTGCCATTTAAATACAGACCATCCAGCGTTTTCTTGGTCATGATGTTGACCACGCCCGCCACGGCGTCAGAACCATAAATCGAAGATGCGCCCGTTTTCACAATGTCGATCGATTCTGCGATCGATTGAGGAAGGACGTTCAAGTCAGAGGAAGGACGTTCAAGTCAAACGACGAAACTGAACCTCGTGTACCTGCAGGACCAGCGCGACGGCCATTTAGCAGCACAA
>JAZKGS010000063.1:14220-40217 GCA_040385805.1 Pseudomonadota bacterium
GAAACTGAACCTCGTGTACCTGCAGGACCAGCGCGACGGCCATTTAGCAGCACAAGTGTCCGGTTGGGACCAAGTCCACGTAAATCGACAGTTTGCGCGCCAGGGCCACCTGCTGTGACGAAGTTCGACGAAATGGCGGCCGTAATCTGGGTCGAACCAGCAGCGACAGGCGAACTTTGCAACGTCGATGCAATATCGAACCGGCCCTCTTTGGCTGCAATCTCGGGATCTATGACTGTTACAGGATCCGGGCTGTTGAATGCATCCGTTCCCTGAATACGCGACCCGGTGACCACAATAGCGCCTTCTTCGGCCTCTTGTTCATTTGCCTGCGGCGCTTCAGCATCCTGCGCTGCTACCGGCGCAGCCATCATAATTGCCAGGGCGGATACACCCATGAGTCCACGCGCATTCAAGCGCACGACATTCGAAAAACGTTTTTTCATAAAGCTCCCCAGCTATCATTTGTCATCTACTTTGGACCGACCCACTCTGGACGTGAGTTAGGTTTTACGCGTAATTACACGTGTATAGAAAAGTGTTCCAAGTCATTCACACCTTGTCAACACTACATTGAATTTAGGCATCGAGTCGGCGGCCTATTATCGTTTACTGATGCCAAAATGTCGCACTTTCGCACCATCAACTGGGATCGCATTTGTCGCGATGATGACCGGAAAATTGTCTGATTTTGGTCAAAAGCATCGGATTGCCAAACGATAGCCATTATCTCATAATGCAGCGTAACGAATGCATAGGAGAGCGCGCATGGCCACCCAATTGAAGCCAAATAGCAAATATAGCGAAGCCGAATGGACAGCGCGGCAAGAGCTTGCGGCCTGTTACCGGATATTTTCAATGTTCGGCTGGGACGAGCTGGTTTTTAACCACATCACGGTCAAGGTGCCCGACGAAGAGGGCGCATTTTTGATCAACCCTTATGGTATGCATTTTGGTGAGATCACCGCGTCGAGCCTGATAAAAATCGATATTGATGGCAACAAAATGGATACCGACAACCCATGGCATGTGAACAAGGCTGGCTTTGTCCAGCATAGCCTGTTCCACCGCACTTTGCCCGATGCACATGCGATCATCCATACCCATACAACGGCCACTGTCGCGGTGTGCAGCCTTGAGGGCGGGTTGCAGCCTGTTAATTTCTACGCCTGCAACTTCATGGGGCAATTGGCCTATCATGATTTTGAAGGGGTTACTGTGCGGGAGGAAGAAGGCGTTCGCCTTGTTGAACATTTGGGTAACAAGCGGATATTGATGCTGCGCAACCATGGCCCTGTTGTCATGGGCAAGACGCTTCCTGATGCTTTCATCAAATATTGGGCCTTGCAGCGCGCCTGCGAGCATCAGATGGCGACCTTGCAAATGGGTAAGCCGATAATGGTGTCGCCAGAGGTTATCGCAGTGCACCAGCGTGATTTGTACATGGCGTCGCCCCCGGGCGGGTCGGGTCGCGTTGAATTTGACGCTATGGTGCGCAAGGCTGACCTGATCGATAAAAGCTGGAGGGATTGATTTAGAAGGGCACCCCGCCACACCGTTCACCTCGAGCTTCGACAAGAGGCCCATCATTCGTGCGCTACTGCGGAGTGTCTCGTTTCCGCTCGAGGCGAACGGTGAGGGAGCACCGGTGATTTGAGGTAATTCCCCTCCCGCTTGCGGGAAGTGTTAGGGGAAGGTAACGGAGACCATGACCAAATTCACCGTCAATGACCGCCCCGTCCAATACAAAATGGATCCGCAAACCCCGTTGTTATGGGCCTTGCGTGATGCATCGAACTTGACTGGCACCAAATATGGCTGCGGCAGTGGCGATTGCGGCGCGTGTATGGTGGAAATCGATGGCGAGGCGATCCGTTCCTGCCTTGTAACCATAGCCGAGGCCGAAGGGCGCTTTGTCACCACGATTGAGGGGCTCAGCCGTGACCGAAGTCATCCCGTGCAACAGGCCTTTGTCGCCAGCAATGTCCCACAGTGCGGTTTCTGTATTCCAGGGGTCATTATGGCCGCGTCGGTCCTGCTCAAGAAAAGCAGCAATCCAACCGATGCTGAAATCGACGCCGCAATCACCAATTTATGCCGGTGCGGAATCTATCCCCGGTTGCGCGACGCCATCAAACGGGCTGGCCGCGTAATGCGCGGCGAAGAACGCATTGCTGCTGCCCCGCCGCCCGGTATCAACCCCGAAGACGCTGCACGCGCAGTACCTGCTTTAACGGTAACGGAATAAGGGCCTTAGCCCTCCAGCTCGATATCCCAATATAACCAGTCATGCCATGTTTCATGCAGATGGTTGGGCGGGAACGCGCGGCCGCGGTCTTGCAATTGCCAGCTTGTTGGCCGGATGGCCGCCATGTTCAATTGCATATGCGCTTGCTTTGGTGTGCGGCCACCCTTTTTCAGGTTGCAGTGCAAACAGGCTGTTGTGACATTCTCCCAGCTTGTGATGCCGCCCAAGCGACGCGGGACGATATGGTCAAAGGTCAAATTGTCGCCAGACCCACAATATTGGCATTCAAACTTGTCGCGCAGGAACAGGTTGAAGCGGGTGAAGGCGGGATATTCGGACGGCTTCACATATTGACGTAGTGCAATCACCGACGGAATTTTCATGTCCAGACTTGGACTATGCACATGCCGGTCGTAGTTGGAAACGATATCAACCTTGTCGAGGAAGACGGCCTTAATTGCGGTCTGCCATGGCCATAAGCTTAGCGGATAATAGCTTAACGGCGTATAATCCGCGTTCAGGACCAGCGCAGGGCAATTTTCCGGGTGCCTCGCCCGGCCAGCTGCCTCGAAAGTTCCGGTATGCAACATAAGTCGAACCCTACTCCCATTTTGTCATACATGCTTTAAGCGTATCAGCGTTACAGCATTCTGACAGTAGCTAACCTATTTGCACATATGGTGACGTCAAGTGGGTAAAGGTACCGGATGTAGTATTTTTGGGGATAATATTTGACGGCATTTGAGTTCATATATCGATATCTACCCCGTATCGTTGCGCCAACCGGCCCGGTGGTTACGAGATTTGCACCGAGTCCCAATGGTCATCTGCATCTTGGCCACGCCTTTTCGGCATTGTGCGCGCATGACTTTGCTGAGGCGTTTGGAGGCCAGTTTAGGCTTCGCATTGAGGATATTGACGGTACACGCAGTCGACCTGAACATATTGATGCTATTATCGCGGATATGGATTGGCTTGGTCTTCAACATGACGGCAACGTGCAGTTTCAGTCGAAGCACATTGCCCGATACCAAGCGGCGCATGACAGGCTGATTTCTGAGGGCCTTTTATACCGCTGCGGCTGCACGAGAAGTGATATAGCCGAAGCGTTAAAGCAAAAATCTGTCCCGCACGGCCCCGATGGGCCCCAATATCCGGGCACCTGCCGTGAGCGGACCTTTTCTGGAGATGGCCCGTATAGCTGGCGGCTCGACATCGCAAAGGCGATTGCTCGGACAGGACCGCTTACCTGGACGGACCTGGCGGCGGGGACACAATATGCCGACCCAATGGCCTTTGGCGACATAGTGATTTGGCGCAAAGACGCCCCTGCGTCCTACCATCTTGCTGCGACAGTGGATGATGCCGCCGATGGGATTACACATGTGGTCCGTGGCAAAGACCTGTTTGCCTATACCGCCATCCACCGGCTATTACAGCAACTGTTGGAATTGCCTGAGCCGGTATATTGGCATCACCCCCTGGTGCTTGATGATCAAGGCGAGAAACTTGCAAAGAGTAAATCATCACCCGCTTTGTCCATTCGCCGTTTGGCCGGTGAAAGCGGATACGAACTTATTGATAATTTGCGTCACCGAACGCTAATGCTTGGAATCTCTTTATCTGATGCCTAAATAGGCCTTGCGGGGTATTGGCCTCGGACAAGGATTTCTCCCGATGACTATTTTGTTGGTTCTCCTCATCATTGGCGCTGCTGGTGCCGTGGCTTTCGCGTTGGTTCGCGGATTGCACGCTTTTGCCAATTTGCGTCCAGCGGACGTGGATGAAACCGGTCTGCCCAAATCACTGACTGTGCAAAACAAGATGATGTTTGCGCGCGTGAAATGGCAAGCGATCACGATTGCGCTACTTGCGATATTAGTGCTCGTTGCCGGTTCGCAATAAAAGCAGCGCACATGGTTAAGCTGAACAAGATTTACACTCGCACGGGTGATGACGGCACGACGGGGTTGGTCGATGGCTCGCGCGTGTCCAAAACCGCATCACGGCTGCATGCAATTGGCGAAGTCGATGAAACGAATTGCGCGCTTGGCGTTGCGATTCAGTCGCTTGCTGCAGATGAGGGCGAAACGACTTTAGTGAATGAATTGCGCCGGATTCAAAACGACCTGTTCGACTTGGGCGCAGATATTGCCACGCCTGGGGAAAGTTTTGAACCTTCGCCGATGGAATTGCGGATCGTTGCGTCACAGGTCGAATGGCTTGAAGCGGCAATTGATAATGCGAACGCTCAACTTCCGCCACTCACCAGCTTCATTCTTCCAGGAGGCAGCTTGCCAGCGGCGCATATGCATATGGCGCGGGTGATTACGCGCCGGGCAGAGCGCGCCTTGGTTGCGGCCTCGCTTGATGTGGCGATCAACCCGCAGGCTTTGAATTACCTGAACCGACTGTCAGACTATCTTTTCACATTGTGCCGCCTGATTAATGCTTCGCGGGGCGGCGATATTTTATGGGTGCCGGGCGCATCGCGGTAATGGGCGACCTTAAGGGCCGGTTTTTTGCTGCCCGAAAGCTTACGGCGGACCTCGCGGCGCCATTGTCAGATGCCGATGCCACCGTGCAATCGATGCCAGACGCCTCGCCAGCCAAATGGCATTTGGCGCATGTGACTTGGTTTTTGGAGAGTTTCATCCTGCGCGATCATGTGCCGGGGTATAGCGCTTTTGACGATAAATTCGCGTATTTGTTCAACAGCTACTATGAAGCTGAAGGGCAAAGGCACGCGCGCAACGCGCGGGGCTTGCTGACGCGACCACCCTTATCGCAGATCTTGGAATATCGAGCGCATGTGGAAAGCGCGATTGCGGCGCATTGGGATGCGCTCCCGCAGGCTGCGTTAGACCTCATTGAACTTGGCATTCATCATGAGCAGCAACATCAGGAACTGCTGCTGACTGATATATTGCACTTGTTTGCGCAGAACCCGTTGCGGCCTGCCTATTGGCCGCGCGCGCGCGTTACGGGTCAAACCGCAGCGCCGATGCAATGGGTTGAAGGTGCATCAGGCGTCCAAGCCATCGGCTATTCGGGCGATGGTTTTGCGTTTGATTGTGAAGGCCCCCGGCACGACGTGATGCTGCAGCCCTTCGCTTTGGCCGACCGCCCCGTCAACAACGGTGAATGGATGCAATTCATTGCCGATGGCGGCTATTCCGAACCGCGGCATTGGTTGTCGGACGGCTGGGGATGGGTTCAGCGTGAAGGCGTTTCGGCGCCTCTATACTGGCAGCAGGGCAATGACGGTCATTGGCTGTCTTTTGGATTGGATGGACTGCACCCGGTTGATCATGCCGCACCCGTCACGCATATCAGCCTGTATGAAGCCGACGCTTATGCCAGCTGGGCAGGGGCGCGGCTACCGATCGAAGCAGAATGGGAAATCATGGCCGCCACCCGCGATCCGCGTGAAGGTAATCAGTTGGACGGGCCAGGCGCAGTCCAGCCATTGGCTGCACTGGCGGCCGCAATGTTTGGCAATGTTTGGCAGTGGACGGGCAGCGCCTATCGGCCTTATCCCCGCTTCCGCGCCGCCGAAGGCGCGGTGGGGGAATATAATGGTAAGTTTATGAGCGGACAATTCATATTACGCGGGGGAAGCTGTGCCACGCCGCGCGGACACATGCGCGCCAGCTACCGGAATTTCTTTTACCCCCATCAACGCTGGCAATTCACCGGCGTCCGCTTGGCCAAAGATGTCTGACCTCAACATGCCCACCACAGCAGACCCGCAATTCCGCACCGATGTATTGAACGGACTTAAAGGACCGCGCCGCGCTATTCCTGCACGCTGGCTCTATGATGAGCGCGGATCCGAGTTGTTTGACGATATCACGCGCCTGCCGGAATATTACCCGACCCGCACCGAAACCACGCTGCTTCAGTCCGCCAGCGCGGATCTCGCCGCGCGCATTGGCCGCGGCGCAGCAGTGATTGAATTCGGCGCCGGCAGCGCCACAAAGACGCCATTGCTGTTGGAGGCAATAGCCCCATCCGCATATGTTCCTATCGATATTTCGGGCGATTATCTCCGTTCTTCGGCAGAAATTCTTCAATCGAGCTTTCCTACGCTTAAAGTTATTCCGGTCGAGGCAGACTTTACCGGCGATGTCATTTTACCCGCATCATTGGGTGCATCAGAACGACTTGGCTTCTTTCCCGGTTCAACCATCGGGAATTTCGTGCCGCGCAGCAGTGTCGATCTTCTGCGGCACATGCGGGACATATTGGGCGAGGGGGCGAAACTGCTTATTGGTTTCGATCGAATCAAGGCCGACAATGTGCTTATCCCGGCCTATGACGACGCGTCAGGCGTGACGGCAGCCTTCAACCTCAACCTGCTCCACCGCATCAATAATGAGCTTGCGGGTGATATTCCAGTCGACGCCTTTGCCCATGACGCGCGCTGGAACGACATGCAATCGCGCATTGAAATGCACCTTCGCTGTATGCGCGATGTTTGCTTCACCGTTGCAGGCGTGGAATTTGCGATGCATGCGGGGGAGAGTATCCACACCGAAAATAGCCACAAATATGACCTGCGTGGATTACGGCTATTGCTGCGCGCAGGTGCGTGGACGCCCGTCGCAGACTATAGCGATCCCAATGACTGGTTCACTTTGGTGTTGGCGGAGGCTGCACCATTATTCGCAGCCCCTTAGAGGACGCTGCTACGCTATCGCTTGCGTCCGCACGGCCCAAGCGCATCTATCACAAATTTATAGTCGGCCTGCGCGCGTGCGGTATCTTCGTTATTTGCGCCTTCGACACGTTCGGAGGGCAGACTGCGCGGTAGACCGCAGGCCAAGCGATACCACAATAAAGTGAAGCGCTGCGGCGCTGTTGCCGATGCGTCAATGACTTCGGCGGTCGAAACGGCCCATTGCTTTTGTTGGCCGGGACGGCTCAACACCGTCAGGGAAAGCGGCTCGTCCCTTGCAGTTCTCAAGAATATCTGTGTTTCGCCCTCGCCCAGGACTGTCCCTGCACTGTGAAAGGCGCTTGCAATGCCCGTGATCTGCGGCGGTGCCTTAATCTGCACGGCTTCTTGCGCAATGGCACGAACCAATCCATCATTTGCTGGGCTAAATAACGCCAATGCGTTTGGTCGTGATAGCTGGATTTCGCCGGGCCGACCAACGACCTGACGCCCGAACAGGAACATGCGTTGCTTTTTAAGCTTGGGAATTTTTCCTTTCGCGTCTTTCGGGATATCGAGAAGGAAGCGCACCCGCGGGGTGGTTCCGCCCTCCCCACGAATCAAAGCCATGACGTCAGCGTCGATCAATACCCGCTGGACCGCAGGAGGCACGCCGACGGCCTGCTCGAGGGATAATTTTTGTACATTACGCACCGTAACATCAACAATGAGGGGCGAAACGATGACCAAATCGGCAATATCTGAATAACTTGCCTGATCGGCCTCTATGGCGACCGACGCAGGAAGTGCGGGCGGCGTTTGCGCCATGAGTGCGCCACCAAGTCCTAGAGAAATCAAGCACAAACCTAATTTTGACTTAACGAGTTTCACGCTTCATCCTTTTTTTCTTCCGCCGTTAAGCGGCATTTCTATGCGTACCATATTGTAGCATAAAGCCATTCTGTCCATGAATTGCGGATGAATCGCAGAATCCGGATTGCTTGGCATGTTAGGGTTGGCTAATGCGTCGTTGAATCGAGCAAAAAAAAAGACAGTTTTCGATATCGCGGGGGTACATCAGGGGCATGTTCAAGCATGCTTCCATAGTGTACTGTTTTTGTTTTGAAGGTAGGAGAGTTGTTTCCGCATGGCATATGCTGATCAAGATGGGATGAGCACAAACCGTTTGGTTTCTGTCATCATTGTTATCCTACTTCACGTTTTCCTGGGTTATGCCTTGGTTACGGGTCTTGCGTATGACGCAGTCACGTCCATCAAGGAGAAGATGACCGTTGTAGACGTGAAGGAAGAAGAGCCACCCGAAGAAGAAGAGCCACCACCCGAGCCCGAGAAGCAGATCGAGCCGCCGGTTGTCTCGCCTCCACCAATGGTGGTGACAGTTACGCCGCCGCCAACCGTTCGAACAGTTGATACGCCGCCACCCGCAGCGCCGATTGTACCGACTGCCGCACCACCGGCACCATCTGCGCCTCCTCCGCCTCCACCTCCAGCAGGTCCAACCGCTGAAGCGAAGCCACGGGGCAATCCAGGCAACTGGGCGAACACGAACGACTATCCGTCGCGTGCTTTGCAGCAGGAGCGTGAGGGCACCACCGGGTTCCGCGTGACGATCGGGACAGACGGCCGCGTTATAGATTGCACCATTACGCAATCGAGCGGCCATGACGACCTCGACAATGCCACCTGCACCAACGTGAAGCGGCGTGCCCGCTTCGAACCAGCAGTTCGCAATGGTGAGAAGGTTCAAGGATCGTATTCAAACCGCGTGCGGTGGCAGATACCGAAATAATTTTACGGCCCGGCAAAGGGGGAGCCTTCGCGTCGGGTCTTTTTTGCTAGATAGTTAAATTTTTTGAGAGGTAGTTAAAATGTCGATTTTGTTTCTGACTGCGGCTGGTACCGCTAATCCAGATGTGGCCGCACAATTCGGTCTTATCCCTGCATTGAACGAAGGTGGCCCAATTTCATGGTCGATCTTCATCGTCATGGTCATCATGTCGATCTTTTCATTCTACATCATGTTCACCAAATTGTTTGAACAGCAGAAGGTGATGAACCAGTACAAGCAAGTACGTGCGCAATTCTGGCGTGCGAATACGCTTGAAGAAGGCGCTGCAAAGCTCGACAAGAACAGCGCATATCGCCAGGTTGTTGACGATGGCATCGAAGCACAAAAGCAGCATGGCCTTTTGACTGATCCAGTCGAAGCACATGACTGGTTGCACGGTGCAATGGCTCGTTCGGAAGAATCGATCAACAACAAGCTTGCAGGCGGTCTCCCGTTCCTCGCAACGGTTGGTGCAACTGCGCCGTTCGTTGGTCTGTTGGGTACGGTTATCGGTATCTACTCGGCACTGATCAAAATCGGCATCGCCGGTCAGGCTGATATCGGTAAGATCGCTGGTCCAGTTGGTGAAGCGCTGATCATGACCGCGATTGGTCTGTTCGTTGCTGTTCCTGCCGTTCTTGCGTACAACTGGCTTCAGGCTCGTAACAAGACTATCGCGCGTAGCTTGGCTACATTCTCGAACGATGTGCTTGGTTACATCTCTTCGGGTGGCCGCGTGAAGCCTGCCGTGACTGCAATGGCAGCACCCGGCAAGCCAGCGCCAGCAGCGCCAGTTAAGAAGTAAGATTGGGTGAGGGCTGCGTTTACGCGCAGCCCATCCGCCAGCAACTGCTGGTGCTCGATTTTTGACCCAATTTAGTTAGAGAGGATTGGCCAATGGCAATCAGTTCAGGAGGCGGCGGCAATGAAGCGCCAATGTCTGACATCAACACGACGCCGCTCGTCGACGTCATGCTGGTGCTCCTCATCGTGTTCCTCATCGCAATTCCGGTCGCCATCCAGACAGTGAAGATGGACATTCCCATCATCAAGTTTGAACCGACCAAAGCGAAGCGTGAAAATGTTTTGCTTTCGGTTACGACAACTGATGCTGCTGGTCGCGACCCAGGTGACCCTGCTTATGAGGGTGCAAACCCGAATGGCGAGTGCCGCATTTACTGGAACGTCACCCCGGTGGATTCAACCGAACTGGTGGATCGCGCTGCAAAGCATTTGAAGGCTGAATTCGACAAGCTTGGCGGCGAAGAAGCTGCTGCGGCAGGTCAGATCTTGCCTGAAATGTTGCCGGAAGCGCACATTCGTGGTGATATTAACACGCCCTATCGTTGCATCGGTGGTGCAATTTACACCATGCAAATGGCTGGTTTCGCGCGCGTTGGCTTCATTTCGTCGCCATTCGAAAACGCGAATGTCCAGTAAGCAATTTAAGGAGCAATCATCATGGCAATGAGTGGCGGTAACGATGATGGCCAGCCGATGATGGAAATGAACACGACGCCGTTGATCGACGTCATGCTCGTTCTCCTCATCATGCTGATGATCACCATCCCCCCGGTTTCGCACGCCGTAAATATCGACCTTCCGGTCAACGACCCTAATGCTCCGCCTCCAGTGGACCCGATTGATCCTGTTATTAACAAGATCATCATCCTGCCGGACAGCACTATTCAATGGAACGGCTCGCCGGTCACATTGCAGCAGATGGAGCAGTATCTGGTTCGGACGACATCAATGAATCCTGAGCCAGAGCTTCAGTTCCAACCAGCGCCGACCGCGCCATATGACACGGTCGACAAGGCACTGGTTTCAGTGAAGCGTAGTGGCATTACGAAATTCGGTTTTGTCGGCAACGAACAATACCGCGTATTCGGTAAGGCTGCGCGCGAGGGACGGTAGTCTTAGGGCTTCCAACTAACCGACATTGAAAAGGCGGCGCAGAGATGCGCCGCCTTTTTCTTTGCGTGAAATTCAGGTGGCGCCGCATCCGCCGGTAGAGGAAAATTCAGCGCTTTAGGGCTTAGTCCTAACTATAATGAACAGTCCGAACCAGTCGCGTCCGCGCAGGTTGGGGCCTGTGTGGAATATTCTCAGAGGTGGACCATCGACAGACGGAATGGACCCCCGCCTGCGCTGGGGCGACGAGACTATCAGTTGCAAGGTCTTCTCTCTAGACGTCATCGGCTTGGCTCGGCTGTCAATGGCCGCATGGAAGCCCTGCGGGATGTGTTATTTCCCGCGAGATAACCGCGTCATCAATATCGCCGCGCGCTTTGCCTGACGCTTGATGCTGGCCAGATCAACGGTCTCGCCGGGGGCATGGTCGCCTTTGCTATAGACGCCAAGGCCGACAAGGCCATCAACGTCGTTGGCGACGAAACTGATATCGCCGGCCCCGCGCTTCAACGGGTCCAACGCAGGCTGTTCTGCAAGGCCGAGGTCGCGGTTGACGGCGTTAAGGCCAGCCAGCAATGCCCTGTTGCCTTCCGTCGGTGCCATGGCTGGATAGCTCCCGGGATCAAAGCTGATCGTCGCTTTTGTCTTCGGCGCTGATGCTGCTACGATGCCAAGCATCTTTTCGCGAACACGTGCGCTTTGTTCTTCGGATAATGTCCGGAAATCACCACGCGCAAGGGCTACGCCCGGTATAATATTAGTCTTGCCCTTTGCGCTGACGCGGACGCCATCGGGATCAAAGGCCACTTCTTGACCAGCAGCCACTAGGCCGACATTGAACGTCAGATTCTGCTCCGGTAGCTCAGTACGGAACCGGTGCAAGATACGCGTCAGTTCGAACGCCGCGCCATCGCCATAGGTCGAATCGAATATTAGCGAGCTATGCCCGGTGACGCCGGACACTTCCAATTTCCAGCTATTCGAAGACCGTCGGGAAACGACGCCCATATCCCTGCCATTTTCAATCGAAAGACCTTCGAAATCGAGCGCGACATCGGCTGCCTTGCCCGCCGCAATAAGAGGCGCACGTGTTATATCGATAGGGTCGCCAGCATCCTCTTCGTCACCCGTCATATGAATTTCGATAGCAGCGTCTTTCAACGTACCTGCCGCCTGCATCGCCCGCAGCGCGGACACGATCACGACCATGCCGCCCTTGTCATCGCCAGCGCCGGGCCCCACGGCCTCATCTCCATTGCGCACAAAGGTTTGGAACGGGCTGTCGGCCTCGAACACGGTGTCGAGATGGGCAATGAGCAAAAGCTTCTTTGCGCCCTTCTTGCCAGCTTTCGTCGCCACAAGATGCCCTGCGCGCCCAGCCCTTGCCATGTCGAGCCATTCGACCTTGAAACCTAATGGCTCCAGCTCTGCGCGCATCATGTCGCCTACAGTCTTCACACCAAGAAAATTCATGGTGCCAGAGTTTTGGTTCACCAACTTTTCAAGCAAGGCTACGGACCGTTCATATTCGGCATCCACCGTTGCGACCATTTTGGTTTCAGGAGCGGATAATTTGGCATCCGCCGCTGACGATAAAGCGACAAGGGCAACACTAGTGCACAGCATGAGGGCGCGGAATTTCATTACATACTCCCGATAAAGACCCGCACGATGTGCCGCGCTTTGCATTGTGAGGCAAGGGCATTGCAGGAGCGGATTCAGAATGGCTGCTTATCCGACAAAAGATGTTCAAGAATGAAATGCGGCACGGTTAGCTATGCACCGCGCGTTGTTAATGGACCGATTGGGTGCCGCCACCACGGCAGATGCCATCCGAATCGCTGTCGAGGCAGGTCTTTAGATCGGCACTTTCCCCAAATACTACGAGGATCCTACCGGGTGCAAAATGGAACATAGGTGCTCGTAAACGATTACGCTTTCACGAAACAATTACGTGAAAAGAGAATCTTATGAAAAGTCGCATATTTCTAGCTGGCGTTGCGCTCTCGATTTTGACGCCTTCCGTCGCCATGGCGCAAGACGATGGCTGCCGCCGTGACGGCAATGGCCGGATTATCGGAACTGCTGTCGGCGCAGGTGCAGGCGGCGTGCTTGGCAATGTCATTGCCGGACGTGGTGACAAGACCGAAGGTTCAATCATTGGAGCAATCGTAGGTGCAGTCATCGGCAACCAAGTATCGAAATCTGACCGTGGCGACTGCCGGACAGCTTATGGCTTTTACGATGAGCAAGGCCGTTGGCATGCGACTGGCGTCAGCGCAAACGAAGCGCGCGGCTATTATGACAGGAACGGCGCCTGGGTTGATGGTCGTCCAAACGGCTATTATGACAATGGCCGCTGGGTCATGGCAAATGGCGATAGCAACAATGCCGGCTACACGGATCGTGACGGACATTGGGTGCCCGCATCGTCCGTCGGCTATTATGATCGCAACAATCGCTGGGTTGGCGGGACTGCCACGGGCTATTACGACACCAACGGACGTTGGATCGCTGGCCCTACGCGTGGTCGCTATGACGCACGTGGCCGCTGGATCGCTGGCGATACTGGTTATGCCAATGAAAACAGCGCAAATTGGAATAATGTAGAGCAACCAGGCTATTATGACACGAACGGTCGCTGGATCGCTGGCCGTGCTTATGGCTATTATGACGCCCGCGGGCGCTGGGTTTCAACGCGCGAGACGAGCTACCAGAGCAACGACAACCGTCCGAATAACCAATATCGTCCGGGCACAGGCCAGTATGATTTGAACCAGATGCCGACCGATATATCGACACGTATCAGTTGGATGCGGGAGTATATTCGGGACTCCGTTCAATCGCAGCAAATGGACCGCACAAGTGCGCAATATGCACGCCGCGAGTTGGCCGCGATTGAAGCGCAAAACCGTCAATTCAATCGCGACGGCCGTTTCACGCAGCGTGAAGAGCAAATGATCGAGCGACGTCTAAATCGTTTGACCACCCGCTTTGAACAAAGCCGTCGTCAGGCACGTAATTACTAAAGCAAAAAATAAGGCCCGGCAGTCCCCCAACCGCCGGGCCTTTAGCTATGATCCGATGCGTTAGGATCAGTAGCTATAATACATATCAAACTCGACAGGGCTAGGCGTCATTTCCCAACGGGCGACGTCTTCCATCTTGAGTTCGATATAGCTTTCAATCTGGTCCTTCGAGAACACGTCGCCCTTCAACAGGAAGTCGTGATCAGCGGCCAGTGAATCGAGCGCTTCACGCAGCGAGCCAGCAACGGTTGGAACTTGTGCAAGCTCTGCTGGTGGCAAATCATACAGATTCTTGTCCATAGCTTCGCCCGGATGTATCTTGTTCTGGATACCGTCGAGGCCAGCCATGAACAACGCGGCATAGCACAGATACGGGTTCGCCATTGCGTCGGGGAAGCGAACTTCCACGCGCTTTGCCTTGGCACCTGCACCATAAGGGATGCGGCAAGATGCCGAACGATTGCGCGCGGAATATGCGAGCAACACAGGTGCTTCATAGCCTGGAACCAAGCGCTTGTAGCTGTTGGTCGTCGGGTTCGAGAACGCGTTGATCGCCTTTGCATGCTTGATGATGCCGCCGATGAAATACAGGCACATTTCCGACAGGCCGGCATAGCCGTCGCCTGCGAAAAGCGGTGTCTTGCCTTCCCAAATCGACAAATGGGTATGCATTCCCGAGCCATTGTCTTCCTTGATTGGCTTGGGCATGAATGTTGCGGTCTTGCCATATGCATGCGCCACTTGGTGCACGACATATTTGTATATCTGCATCCGGTCGGCGGTTTGCGTCAGCGTACCGAAGGTCAGGCCAAGCTCATGCTGGGCTGCGGCAACTTCGTGGTGGTGCTTGTCGCATGGCAGGCCCATTTCGAGCATGGTCGAAACCATTTCGCCACGGATATCCATAGCGCTGTCGACTGGCGCAACCGGGAAGTATCCGCCCTTGGCACGTGGGCGGTGGCCCATATTGCCGCTTTCATATTTCGTACCGCTATTGGTCGGCAGTTCGATATCGTCGATCTTGTAGTATGACGTGTTGTAGCTATTTTCGAAGCGCACATCGTCAAACATGAAGAACTCGGCCTCTGGACCAACATAGACAGTGTCCCCAATGCCCGTGGTCTTCAAATAGGCTTCTGCACGCTTTGCGGTCGAACGCGGGTCGCGGCTGTACAGTTCACCAGTCGATGGCTCAACGATGTCGCAGAAGATGATCATCATCGGCGTTGCCGAGAATGGATCGATGTACACAGCCTCGAGATCAGGCTTCAGGATCATGTCGGATTCGTTGATCGCCTTCCAGCCCTCGATTGAGGAGCCATCGAACATCAGACCGTCTTCCAACTCATCTTCGCCAATGACGCCGGCGCACATCGTCAGATGCTGCCATTTGCCCTTGGGATCGGTGAAGCGCACATCGACCCATTCGATTTCCTCATCCTTGATGCGCTTGATGATGTCTTTGGCTGAAGTGCCCATAATGCGTTCCTTCTTTCGCTTTTGTCTTTTTTAACTGATTTGGATTTTTTTAAACGGCATCGTTATCGCGTTCGCCGGTGCGGATGCGCAACGCGGTCTCGACGGGAATCACGAAAATCTTGCCATCGCCGATGCGGCCGGTTTGTGCGGCGGCGGCAATTGCTTCGACAACGCGGTCGGCAAGGCCGTCTTCAACCACAACCTCAAGCTTCACCTTGGGCAGGAAGTCGACGACATATTCAGCGCCGCGGTACAATTCGGTATGGCCTTTTTGGCGGCCAAAGCCCTTCGCTTCTGTGACAGTAATGCCCGACACACCAACTTCGTGGAGCGCTTCCTTCACTTCGTCCAGCTTGAACGGTTTGATGATCGCTTCGATCTTTTTCATGGCTTTTCCTTGTGTGGCGCGTGAGGCGGAGGCTCCGCGCGCGCGGATGATGAAACAAGCTTATCAAGTATCATGCCAGAATACGGAACACACAAATGCTGGATATTCAGGTGATTGGAGTTATGGCATCTGCCTAAATTTTAGGCAGATGCCATATTCATGGGCAGCAGTTTTTCACTTCGCTGCCTTTTTTGTGCCCCCGCTTAAGGCCGTGTCATTTGCCTTGGCATAATGCGCCCGGCTGACAACATAAGCGCGCATTTGCTCTGCCTCTTTCGGCGAAAGAACGCTGCCAAAGCTCACCATTCCGTTGCTTTTCAAGATGCCGTCGATGACAACGGATTTCCATAAGGCGGCATCGGCGATGGTGTTGGATTTGCGCAAGTCAGGCAGGACACCATTTCCGACTGCGCCCGGGCCGTGGCAGACCAAGCAGTAACGTTGATAGTTCGATCCGCCCGCTGCGATATCGGCCGGTGTTCCAAACTGCTCCGTCGGTTCCCACACATAGGCCGGGACTTCAGGTAAAGCGGGTAGGGCAATCTTCCCGCCAAGCTTCAGCACAATCAATCGCGGCAGGTTTGGCACCGCAGCACTGGTTGCCCCTGCATAGCCAGCAACAAGCGGAAATGCGCCGCCCTTGCTGGTCAGGAATGCGACATATTGCTCGCCATCCACGGAATAGGTCGACGCGCCGGACAGAACACCAGACTGCACATTGAGATTATATAATTGTTTGCCGGTGTCGGCGGCATAGGCCCGGAACTCGCCCATAGCCGTGCCTTGGAACACCAGATTGCCCGCGGTTGTCATCGTCCCGCCATTCCATGATGCAGGATGATCAACGGTCCATTTGGCCTTGCCGGTTTTGGGGTCAAACGCCACCAGCTTGCCGGTCGTTGCGGCCTTCACCGCTTTCACAAAATTGGTGTCGTCGGGAAGGTCAGCCGTCGCCATCGCGCCGCCCGTGTTAAAGCCGAGCTTCTTGCGCTCCATTTCGTTGGGTGCGACGGGCGGAAGATATGCGCCCCCGATATACATAGCGGGGATATAGACCAAGCCAGTCGCCGGGTTGAAGCTCATCGGATGCCAGTTATGCGCACCAAGGGCGGATGGGTTCGCCATGTAAAGCTTGCCGGTCTTTTCATAACGCGCTTCGGGGTTTTCGATCGGCCGCCCCGTTTTCAAATCATAGCCAGTCGCCCAGGTGATGCCGTCAATGAATGGGTTGGCCGATAGCAATTTGCCATTCAGCCGATCGATGGTGAAGAAAAAGCCGTTCTTTGGGGCATGGTAAAGAACTTTGCGCTCTTTGCCGTCGCGCGTTTCATTGGCCAAAATGATCGGCTGCGTCGCGGTGTAGTCCCAGCTTTCGGCAGGCGTTTCCTGATAATGCCAGACATATTCGCCGGTATCCGGCTTCAATGCGACAATTGAGGACAGAAACAGATTATCGCCTTCGCCATTGGAACGGATGCCATGGTTCCACGGGTTGCCATTGCCAACGCCAAGATAGAGCTGATCCAGTTCGGCATCATAGACAATCGCGTCCCACACCGTCCCGCCGCCGCCGCTTTCACGCCAGTCACCCTTTTTGGGTTTCGCGCTCCAAGTGCTTGTCGCTGCGGTCTTGAGGATTTCATCGCTGGCGGCGTTGTCCGGTTCGCCCTTAGGGTTGGGCGTAGTGTAGAAACGCCATGCCTGCTTGCCGGTTGCTGCGTCATAAGCGGTGACATAGCCGCGGGCACCAAATTCAGCGCCGCCGAAACCAATAACGACCTTGTCCTTCACAACGCGGGGGACACCTGTGATCGTCCCGTTCGATTCCAGATCGAGCGTCTGCGTGCTCCAATTCTGTTTTCCGGTACTGGCATCCAGCGAGATCAAGCGGCCATCGATGGTACCGACGAAAACGCTGCCCTTCCAAAAAGCGACTCCGCGATTAACAACATCGCAGCACGCCTTAACGCCGCGTGCCTTGTCTACTTCGGGGTCAAAGCTCCACAGCGGCTTGCCCGTTTTCGCATCATAAGCGAAAACCTTGGACCAAGCGGTCGAGATAAACATCTTGCCGTCAATGACAACTGGTGTCGCTTCCTGGCCGCGCGCATCGGGCAGGTCAGCAAACCAGGCAATGCCCAAATCCTGCACATTGCCGTCGTTAATCAGCTTCAACGGGCTGTGCCGTTGCTCATCATAATTGAAACCAGTCATTGCCCAGTTGGACCCGTCACCACCGGTTTTCAGATAGTCGCCGTCAATCGCGGCAAAGGCCGGCACGTCGGACTCCACCGTGGCTTTTCCGCAGGAACCCAACATCAACGCAGCACTTACAACAGCAGCCGCGACCAAAAGCTTTCTTGTCATATGTTCTCTCTCCCGACAGGGAGGCTATGCCGATGGCGGGCCTACGTCCAGTGCGAATTTAACTGACGGATTAAATTATATTTTGAATGGCAATTTCCATTTCGGAGGCAGCCTTGTCGTACACACGCTTGCGGAGATTGCCGACGATTTCGTCCGAAGAACGCGCAAGCGAACCGCCGCCATAGGGTGGCGCTGGATCATATTCGAGCGCCAATTGGATCGTTCTTGCGACATCTTCGCCCCCGATTGCGGCAATAAGTTCAAGCGCGAAATCAATGCCGGAGGTGACGCCGCCTGCAGTGACGAGATTGCCGTCACGCACGACTCGCGCGGGCTGGTGCGTCGCGCCAAAAAGGGGAAGCAATTGCGTATAGGCCCAATGGCAGGCGGCTTTCTTGCCATGCAGCAAGCCCGCCGCGCCAAGGATAAAGGCACCGGTGCAAACGCTCGTGACATAATCAGCACCTTTGGCTTGCTGGCGGACGAAATCGACAATCGCCGTGTCGGCAATCGCATCACGCACGCCATGGCCGCCGGGGACGCATAATATGTTGGCTTGCGGGCATTCGGCAAAGCTAGAGCGCGGTAGGATCGAAAAGCAGCAGTCTGTCGTAACTGCTTTTCCGTCCTTGGTAACGACATGCACCTGTGCGCCGGGCAAGCGGGATAAGAACTGCACTGGCCCAGCAAAATCGAGCTGCGTTACATTGTCGAATAAGACGAAAACGATATTCATGGAGCCAACACTAGCGCGCGCTAGACAAAAATAAAGGGCCGCCGGATTTCTCCGACGGCCCAAAGCGTTCAGGGAGGATTGAACGCTTTAGAGGTAAAAGCCGCGATAGGCTCTAATCACTCTGCCGGTGCGTGTGTTGACCAGCAGTACGTCGTTATAGTGACGCACATAAGTTTGGTAACGACCCGGGTTGGGCAGGCGGTAATTTGCATAGTTACCGATGCGATAACGCGGGGCGTAATAGCTTGCGTTAATGTTTACGCCATTGTTGAACGTCCGATAACGAAATGGTGCGTTAAACCGGTTAGCTTGAAAGGCGCGACGGTTCTTCTGGCGATATTCGCGCCAATCCTCGCGATATTCCTGACGGGCTTCACGCACATCACGGCGTTCCTCGCGAACATCTTGGCGATCACCATAGCGGCGCGCATCACGCACATCCCGCTTTTCTTCGCGAATTTCCTGCCGATCGCGCTGCAACTCGCGTGTTTGGGCCTGCGCCGCCATCGGGGTTAAACTGCTGGCGATGACCGCTGCGATCAAAAATTTGGTCTTCATGGTCTTCTGTCCTTCTTTTCGACGTAAACGCAACAATTGCGTTGACGTTCCCTAGATGGACTTTGGACCATGAACGCGCGGCGAATAAGCCGTTCAGAAACCAGAAATTACTGTCGCAAATTGTATCAGTTTAGAGAAGTTCGATTGCCAACGCCGTCGCTTCGCCGCCACCGATGCATAAGGAGGCAACGCCGCGTGTCTTGCCATGGCGTTGCAGCGCCGCGACCAAGGTCGTGATGATCCGCGCGCCAGATGCGCCGATTGGATGACCAAGCGCGGTTGCACCGCCGTGGACGTTAATCCTTTCATGCGGGATGCCAAGGTCGTGCATCGCAAACATCGCGACGCAGGCAAAAGCCTCGTTCACTTCAAACAGGTCAACTTCGCCGATGGTCCATCCTGCTTTTTCCAGGCATTTGTTGATTGCGCCAACGGGAGCAGTGGTAAACGCTGATGGTTCCTGCGCATGCGCAGCATGGGCGACGATGCGCGCAATGGGCTTTTGTCCATTGGCGGCGGCGACCGACTGACGGGTGAGCACAAGCGCCGCTGCACCATCGGAGATGGACGAACTGGTAGCGGCCGTAATCGTGCCGTCTTTAGCAAAGGCTGCCTTCAACGTCGGAATTTTGTCGGGCATGCCCTTGCCGGGTTGCTCGTCGGTGTCGACAATCACATCGCCTTTACGGGTAGCAACAGTCACGGCGACGATTTCCTGCTTGAACGCGCCATCGGCAATCGCACTTTGTGCGCGACGTAACGACTCAATCGCATAAGCGTCCTGCGCCTCACGCGTCAGTTGATATTCGTTGGCGGTATCTTGGGCAAAGGTGCCCATTGCGCGGCCAGCCTCATACGCATCTTCAAGTCCATCAAGAAACATATGGTCATAGGCCGTGTCATGGCCAATGCGCGCGCCGCTACGGTGCTTTTTCAGGAGATAAGGCGCGTTGGTCATGCTTTCCATGCCGCCTGCGATGACATAATCGACTGAGCCAGCGGCAAGAGCCTCGCTGCCCATGATGACGGTCTGCATCCCTGAGCCGCACACCTTGTTCACGGTCGTTGCCTGCACCGACTTGGGCAGGCCAGCCTTGATCGCGGCCTGACGGGCAGGGGCCTGGCCCAAACCTGCGGGCAAGACGCAGCCCATGTAAATGCGCTCAATCATCGCGCCATCGACGCCGGCGCGTTCGACCGCTGCCTTAACCGCCGTCGCGCCAAGGTCCGTTGCCGCAACCTCAGCCAGCGCCCCTTGCATCGCGCCCATTGGCGTGCGGGCATAAGACAGGATGACGACTGGATCGGCTTGGTTCATGGGAGATTCCTTTGATTTCGATTTAGCGCCTTATAGTCCGCCAAGCCGTCAAAAACAAATCGGAATCAGCCCGCTGTGCCGCTTCAGAACAAAGCCTTCAAATCACGCTTTAGGATTTTACCATTGGCGTTGCGTGGCAAAGTGTCCTGAGTGAAGATGATCTTCACAGGCACTTTGAACTTCGCCAACCGCTCGCTGACATAGTCGCGCAATTCATCCTCGCTTACGCTCATGCCGGGCGCAAGATGGACAACCGCGGCTGGTTCCTCACCCAAGGTCTGGTGTGGGATACCGACCAAGGCAGCGTCGGTGACAGCTGGATGTTCATACAGTATGTTTTCGACTTCCGAGGAATAGATATTTTCCCCGCCGCGAATGATCATGTCCTTGGCGCGGTCAACGATGAAGCAAAAGCCCTCCTCATCGACGCGCGCAAGGTCGCCTGTGCGCACCCAGCCATTGACAAAGGTTTCGGCGGTGGCATCTGGGCGGTTCCAATAGCCTTTGACGATCTGCGGGCCGCGTGCCCACAATTCTCCGACTTCGCCGACAGGCAATTCAGTCATGCCATCCTCCGACATGATTTTCAGGTCGGACACCGCGACCGCCGGACCGCAGCTGTCGGGGCGGTTGAGATAATCTTCGGCCACATGCGACGTCACCGTCGCCATCGTTTCCGTCATGCCCCAGCCATTGCCGGGGAACGCACCGAATATCTCGTAAATCTTGCTGACCAGTTCCGGCGCGGACGGCGCGCCGCCATAGCTGATCGCGTCGATGGAGCTCAGGTCATATTTTTCGCGGTCGGGATGCTCAATCAATTGCCACGCGATGAATGGCACGCCGCCCGTGGCGTTGATCTTCTCGCGCTCGATTATCTCGAATGCTTTCACCGTGTCCCATTTGTGCATGAACACGATTTTATGGCCAGCTTGAATCGTCGGGATCATCGATGCGGAACACGCCGTGACATGGAACATCGGGATGACAACCAAGGCCGCTCGAACGCTTGGTTCCGGCAAAGGATCGCCACGACGCAACACCGTTGCCGCGCCCGAATATGCGCTGGACAGACCATTGGTCAGCAAATTGCGGTGCGACCCCAATGCGCCCTTGGGCTTACCAGTCGTGCCGCTGGTGTAGAAAATGGTCGCGGCATCGTCGGGCGCAATCGCGACGTCGGGCAATGGCAGGTCAGGCAAGTCCCCATAGCTCTTTGGACTGCCGATAATGTTTTCAAGCGCGATTGCGGGTTCGGCCATCGCGGCGTCACCAGCACGTGTCACCATGACATGCTGAAGCGTGGGCATTTCTGCTTTATGTGGTGCAATCCGGTCCCAACGTTCGGCGTCGCAGATCAAAACGGCTGCGCCGGAATCTGCCATGCCAAAGGCAAGCTCTTCGCCAGTCCACCACGCATTTAACGGCACGACAATCGCGCCAGTGACAGCGGCGGCGAAAAAGGCGACTGGCCATTCGGGCAAATTGCGCATGGCAAGTGCCACGCGGTCGCCCTTTTTAACGCCGCGTTCCTGTAGCGCTTGCGCCAGCGTCGAAACTGCGCGGTGCCACGCTGCATAGGTCACGCGCTCATCTTCATAGACCACAAATTCACGGTCACCGAACGACGCCTTTGCATGGTCGGCAAGTACAGCGAGATTAGGCAAAGCGTTTTTCCAGACGCGTGTTGGCACACCTTCAATCTCGGCGGTTTCCATTTCAAATGGCATGCCCGGCGCACACAAAGCGGCCTTTACCTGCTCTCGTGTCATTACTGGCCAACCCGCAGGTGGCGTCCATTTTTTACCGGCCTCGATCATGTTCTCTCCATGCAAATCGCCACGCTTTGCGCGTGTTCGGAATGTCGATACGCCAAAATGGTTTCAATGTGCAACGCTTCGCGCTAGCAATTCATCAAGTGATTAAACGGAGAGAGAAAATGACCGCAAATATGCAAGCCGTTCTGGAAAAGCAGCGCGCCGCGTTTACCGCCGCCATGCCTGAGCCCATGTCCGTACGCCGCGACCGTATCGACCGCGCGATTGCGTTGCTCATCGACCATGCCGAAGATTTCGCCAAGGCGGTTTCCGCAGATTTCGGCCATCGTAGCCGTGAACAGACGCTGCTCACCGACATCATGCCTTCTGTCAGCGCAATGAAGCATGCCAAGAAGCATTTTGAAAGCTGGGCCAAGGGCGAGAA
The DNA here is from genome assembly GCA_040385805.1 of Pseudomonadota bacterium. Lineage (GTDB taxonomy): Bacteria > Pseudomonadota > Alphaproteobacteria > Sphingomonadales > Sphingomonadaceae > Sphingorhabdus_B. Next base: position 36,969 of record JAZKGS010000063.1, read on the forward strand.
GCGCAAGCCCACTTTTCCATTAGGGTTGCTCGGTGCCAAGGCTGAGGTCGTGTATCAACCCAAGGGTGTCGTTGGCGTGGTTGCGCCATGGAACTTCCCCGTTGGCATGGTGATGGTGCCAATGGCTGGCATCCTTGCCGCTGGTAACCGCGCGATGATCAAGCCATCCGAATTTACCGAGCGGGTATCGGCCTTGTTTGAAGAAATCGTCCCCAAATATTTCGCTGAAGAGGAAATGGCGGTTTTTACAGGCGGCGCGGACGTCGGCATGGCGTTTTCAAAGCTCGCCTTTGACCATATGATTTTTACCGGCGCTACGGGCGTTGGCAAACATATTATGCGCGCCGCGGCTGATAATCTGGTGCCCGTCACGTTGGAGCTTGGCGGCAAGTCGCCGACCATCGTTGGCCGAAGCGCGGACAAGAAAAAGGCTGGCGAGCGGATCGCGTTGGGCAAAATGATGAACGCCGGGCAAATCTGCCTCGCGCCCGATTATCTGCTGGTGCCAAGCGATCAGGAGCACGATGTCATTGAGGCGGTGAAGGCTGGCGTCACCGCGCAATATCCCAAATTGCTGCACAATGATGATTATACGTCTGTCGTGAACGGACGCAATTATGAGCGCTTGCAGGGATATCTCGATGATGCGCGCGAAAAGGGTGCGGAGCTGATTGAGATCAACCCCGCCAATGAGGAGTTTGCGACGTCCAACGGCAACAAAATGCCGCTGACAATTGTGCGTAACGTGACTGATGATATGAAAGTGATGCAGGAAGAAATCTTTGGCCCAATCCTGCCCGTGATGACCTATTCATCGATGGATGAAGCGATTGATTATGTGAACGCGCATGACCGCCCGCTTGGCCTTTATTATTTCGGGTCGGACAAGGCCGAGGAAGAACGCGTATTGACGCGGACAATCTCCGGCGGGGTTACGGTCAACGACGTAATCTTCCACAACGCGATGGAAGACCTGCCCTTTGGCGGTGTTGGTCCCTCGGGCATGGGCAATTATCATGGCGCCGACGGGTTCAAGACCTTCAGCCATATGCGCGCCGTCTATCGCCAGACCGGCATTGACGTTGCGGGCATTGGCGGGTTCAAGGCGCCTTACGGCAAGGCCACGCTCAAGACGCTCGCAAAAGAGCTGAAGAAATAGGGGAACTAAAGAAATAAGGATGCACTTGCATCGTGGCGGAGGCTCGGTTAGAGGGACCTCCGCTTTAACGGGTTCGCCCGTCAAAGATGTGCCCCAGTGGTGGAATGGTAGACGCGCTGGATTCAAAATCCTGTTCCGAAAGGAGTGCCCGTTCGAGTCGGGCCTGGGGCACCACTTAATTTCATGACATTTGTAGATGATCGTTTTTTCGAAAAAGGGGAGCCAGCGCCTTCGGTTGGGCGTAACTTTAGTTTCATCCGCAACTATAACGGTTGTGCAAATGCTTCGCGCTGTTAATGCCGTAGCGTCAAATGTCACAAACCTTCAGCATCACCGATTTGTTCACCATTGGTATCGGGCCTTCAAGCTCGCATACTGTTGGGCCAATGCGGGCCGCGCGCGACTTTGCCGAGCGGGCATTGATCCGGCCTGACGTCGGCCAGATTCTATGCGAGTTGTTTGGCTCGCTGGCCTTGACCGGACATGGCCATGCGACCGACACTGCGATATTGCTTGGGCTATCGGGCTATACACCCGAAGGCACTGACCCCGACGAGATTACAGCTATTACCGCAGAAATCCGGATCGCGGACAGGTTGAAGCTCGCGGGCAAAGTGGACATCAGCTTTATCGAGAGCCAGCATTTGCTGTTCCGCAAGGGGGAGTTTCTACCCGGCCATGCCAATGCAATGCGCTTCACCGCCACCTATAAAGACGGTTCGAAACACACCGAAACTTATTTCTCCATCGGCGGCGGCGCGATCATGCGTGAAAATGCCGATGCACCGCGACTGAATTTCGTGCTGCCGCATCCTTTTGGTTCTGGCGCGGAATTGCTGGCCATGGGCGATGCGACTGGCCTGACCTTTGGCGCGATTGTCGAGGCCAATGAGTCGGCATGGCGCAGCGAGACCGAAACGCACGCATTTATCGACGAGGTTCGCGTGGCCATGCTCGATTGCATCAAGCGCGGCATCGCCAAGGACGGCATCTTGCCCGGCGGCCTGAACGTGAAACGCCGCGCCAAATGCTTGCACGAACGCTTGGTGGAACGCGGGCCGCGCAGTGACCCGTCAACGGTGTTTGAATGGGTGAGCCTTTGGGCGCTGGCCGTGAATGAGGAAAATGCTGCTGGAGGCAGGGTCGTGACGGCACCGACCAATGGCGCGGCTGGCGTCATTCCTGCGGTCCTCAAATATTATGAAATCTTCACGGCCAATCCAACGCCGCAGGGCAGCCGCTTGCTGCTCACCACCGCCAGCGCGATTGGCTTTTTATACAAAACCAACGCGTCGATATCAGCGGCTGAAATGGGCTGTCAGGGCGAAGTTGGTGTTGCCTGCTCGATGGCAGCGGCCGGGCTTGCGGCGGCGCTGGGCGGCAGCAACGCGCAAGTGGAAAATGCCGCCGAGATCGGCATGGAGCATAATCTTGGCCTCACCTGCGACCCTATTGGCGGGCTGGTGCAAATCCCGTGCATTGAACGCAACACCATGGGCGCAATCAAGGCGATTAACGCCGCTTACCTCGCGCTGCAAGGCGACGGCGCGCATATTGTCAGCCTTGATGCTGTCATTGAAACCATGCGTCAAACGGGCGAGGATATGCGGTCAAAATATAAAGAAACAAGCCTTGGCGGGCTTGCCGTCAATGTCGTAGAATGCTGACTCTCAATATTTGATCATGATCCGCCGGGCCAAAGCAGGCGATATCGAATAAGCGAGCCGAAGTAGTTTCACCATGCCGACATTCGCTTCCGGGGCATTGGTCGCAATAGCATCGACGATTTCTGCTGCACATTCCTTGGCGGACATTTTTTTGCCCTCCACCCGGCCACGCGTCATCGCGGTGTCTACGACGGGCGGAAGCGCCTCAATGACATGGACATTGGTATTGCGCAAATTATGGCGCAGTGACTGTGTGAAACTGCGCAGGCCAGCCTTGGTGGCGCAATAGACCGGGCCACCCGCGCGAGGGGCAATGGCAAGGCCGGAGGTGACGTTGACAATCACCGCCTCTGGCCGCTGCAATAACCCCGGCAGGAAATGCCCGATCAAGTGGAGCGGCGCGTTGAGGTTCAGGAAAATGGC
>JAZKGS010000063.1:40317-62439 GCA_040385805.1 Pseudomonadota bacterium
AACTGACGCGCGATTTCCAGACCAATGCCGTCTGTTCCGCCTGTCACTAACGCCGTTTTGCCTGTGATATGCATGAAGCCCCCTCTTCGACTTGTCTGTGTTGCTTACGGTATCAGCACCGAGGAGCCAATGGTCTGGCGTGCCTCCAGATCGCGATGCGCTTGCGCCGCGTCTTGAAGTGCGTATCGCTGCCCGATCGTCATTTCGATGATGCCCTGCCGGAACATGTCGAACACATATTCCGCGCCCGCCGCGCGCTCGGCGGCGTTGTGGTAATAATCGAATAAGGTCGGCCGTGAGACATAAAGCGACCCCTTTTGCGCGAGCAAAGCGAGATTAATGCCAGTGACGGGGCCGCTTGCGTTGCCATAGCTGACGATCAAGCCGCGCCGCGCCGTTGCGTTGATCGATGTCTCCCAAGTCTCCAACCCGACACCATCAAACGAAACTTCGACGCCTTTGCCGTCGGTCAATTCGCGGACCTGCCGCGCGACATCTTCTTTGCCATAGAGGATGACATGGTCAGCACCCGCCGCGCGCGCCAAGGCAGCTTTCTCGTCGGTGCTCACGGTGCCGATGACTCGTGCGCCCACTTGCTTCAGCCATTGGACCAGCAACAACCCGACGCCGCCAGCGGCAGCATGAACCAAAACATCCCATTGCGGCTGCACCTTGGCACAACGTTCGACGAGAAACTCGGTGGTGCAACCTTTCAACAATCCCGCCGCTGCCACTTCGTCGCTAATATCATCGGGCACAAGGAACAAGCTGCTAGCCGCTATGTTGCGCGCGGTGCAGTAGGCGCCAATATTCGGGCCAAAGGTCGCGACTCGGTCACCGACGCGCCAGTCGGTAACGCCTTGGCCGACGGATTCGATGATACCGGCTGCTTCCATGCCCAAACCGCTGGGCGTAGCCATCGGATAAAGTCCACTGCGGTGGTAGGTATCGATAAAGTTGAGTCCAACCGCAAGATTGCGCATTCGCACTTCACCGGGGCCGGGTTCGGCAAGCTGGACGTCTGTCCATGCGATAACCTCGGGTCCGCCAGTGCGTTGAATTTGTGCTGCTCTTTCCATCGACCTGACACTCCTGATTGCTGTCCCGTTCTTTAACAGACGCAGCAAGTCACCGCCAACCTATCCGCAAAAAGATGGTTAAAATTCAATTAACGACTGTCGCAAATCGGGACAGTGGGAATTCGCGCCCATTTTTCGGCCGTTTTCGGATGGCCAATATCCCTAACAAAACGTTAACCTCCCATGATGATGAAAAGACGCCTGGTCACTTATAACGAAGCTGCGGGCCACCCATTACGCCGCAAGCTCCCGCCACCTTATGTCGGCTTGGTTCAAACCGCGCCGCAACCGAAATCATGGTGGCGCAAGGAAGACACGCATTTGTTCATGCTAAGCTTCAGCGCTTTCTTTGTGGCGATCACCAGCTTTATTGCGTGACCTGAAGCGCGGCAACGTCGCATGCTTTATGTAGCCGCCAAGCGATCCACGCGGATACCGTGCAGGCTGCCGAAATCATGAACAGGGTATCAGCGATGCTGACGCCTGCGCTTACCAGCAAGCTGTAGACGATGGCACCAATGACCATTGCACCTGAATTGACGATATTGTTAGCGGCGATCGTGCGCGCGGTCTGCGACTTTGCAACGGTAGTCGTCAGGAACGCATAAAGCGGGACCACGAACATCCCGCCGGCAATAGAAATGCCCAGAAGATCGACGATCATTCGCTCGCCTTTGCCAAGCATCAGGAAGCTGTACCAATTCATCAATTCCGCGCCGACTGGGCCCCAATGGCTAACGGTCCACCATAGATCGAGGACAAACAGGCCCATCACAATGACTGATGCCGGTGCGTATTTTGCCGAAACCGTACCCTTCAGTAAACGGTTGATAGCAATTGACCCAATGGCAATGCCGATGGAGAAAAACGCGGTGAACAAGGTCGCGACGGTGTTGTCGCCGCCAATGGCATTCTTAACCATTGGTGGGAAAATTGATCCTAACACCGCGCCGATGCCCCAGAAAAAGCTGATCGCCATGATGGCCATGAAGAGATGCGGGATATGCATGGTGTCGCGGACCAGCCGCCAGCTGCTGCGGAAGATGTTCCAGTCCATTTTGGCGGTCGGTGCGTCGTTTTCAGGTGGCGCCTCTGGAACCGACTGTGCGGTCATGCGCCCAATGATCGCGACGATGATGATGCAGACGCCGGCAATCTCGCCAGGGATGATCCCGCCCGCAATCGTGCCGCCCAGTATAGCCAAATAGGTGCCTGCTTCAACAAGGCCAGTGCCGCCCAATACTTCATCCTTTTCCAGATGCTGCGGCAGGATCGCGTATTTGATCGGCCCGAAAAATGTGGAATGCACACCCATCGCGAACAAGGCGGCGAGCATCAGCGGGATATTCTGTAAATAGATCCCCGCTGCACCAAATAGCATGATGAAAATTTCGGCCGTCTTGACCATGCGGATGACTTTGGTTTTCTCAATCGTGTCCGCCAATTGTCCTGCTAGTGCGGAAAACAGGAAAAACGGCAAAATGAACAGCGCGCCCGCAATCGCGTTGAAATTCGCTTCGCGCGTCGGGTCGGAATAAATGTCGTAGGTGACCAAAATCACCATCGCCATTTTGTAGAAATTGTCGTTGAAGGCGTTGAGAAACTGAGTGACGAAAAGCGGTAGAAACCGGCGCTTGTTCATCAAAGACATTGTCGTAGCCATAAATTTCCCGGTTTCTCATGCAGACTTTGTGCTGTGCCTTAGCCGCCGGTTGGAAACATGGCAAAGCGCATTTCGGTGCATGGTTAAATAGTCAGGTGATTTTCACTGCGCATCACGCTATCGCATAACCATGCTCAGTCTGCCCAATATCTTGACGCTGTCGCGTATCTTCGCCGTACCCATATTGGTGTTCCTGTTATGGCCGAGCAGCAGGCCGATGGGCATGCAACCCATGCCGCTCGACTATGCCTTTGCATTCGTGCTGTATTGCCTGATGGGCATCACCGATTATTTCGACGGATATCTTGCGCGCGCGCAAGGAACTGTTTCGAAGCTGGGCGTTTTTCTTGACCCAATTGCTGACAAAATCATGATCGCCGCGGTCATATTGATGCTGGTATTCACCCGCGATGTGGACGGCTGGCATGTTATCGCCGCCTTAATCATCCTGCTGCGCGAAATGATCGTGTCGGGGTTGCGCGAATTTCTTGCAGGTCTTCAGATTTCGGTGCCGGTGTCAAAACTGGCGAAATGGAAAACGACGTTTCAATTGGTGTCGCTTGGCGGGGTCATCTTGGCCGGGTCGATGCCGGATTGGATACTGCTAAAGCAAGCGGCGTTGGTGCTGTTGTGGATTGCGGCGGTGCTGACGATGATTACCGGCTGGGATTATTTGCGCGTCGGCATAAAGCATATGGATTGAGCGCGTGAAACTGGTCTATTTCGCCAGCGTGCGTGAGGCCATTGGCCTGTCGCACGAAGAACGTGAAGTTCCCAATGATTTACGTACGGTTGGTGACCTTGTAGCTTGGCTGGCTGGGCAATCCGAAGAATACGCCAGTGCTCTGAACGACCGATCCCGCCTGCGTTTTGCTCTTGACCAGAACTTGGTCGCCGCCGACGCGTTGCTGGGCGGCGGGCAAGAGCTTGCGATATTCCCCCCGGTAACTGGCGGATGAGGCATGTCCGCATCAGCAGCACGCCAATTCAACCCGACCAGGAGCTTGCCGTTCTGGCGGGCCTCGGCGGCGGAGCGCTGTCCAGCTTTACCGGCATCGCTCGCGACGATGGGGGTGTTACGGCGATTGAACTGGAGCATTATCCCGGCATGACTGAGGCTTGCCTTTCTAGCCTCATAGAAGCCGCTACAGCGCGATGGTCGTTGTTGGGCGCCCTGATTACGCACCGCGTCGGTATCGTGCCTGTGGGGGCTCCTGTGGTCGTTGTCGGGGCGGCTTCGCTGCATAGGGCGGAAGCACTTGAGGCGACGGCTTTCCTCATCGACCGGCTAAAGACCGAAGCGCCTTTTTGGAAGCGTGAGCATTATGCCGACGGCACCGCCAAATGGGTCGAGGCAAAGCCAAGCGATGACGCGCGCTCCGACCGCTGGTCTTAAGTTTTAGCCTACGTGCAAGCCGCGCAGTGCGTCTGCCAGCAATTCAAACTCCTCGCGCCGCGGGCTGTTGGTGCGCCACACCAAAGCAATCTCCCGCGTCGCATGTTCGGCATTAAGCGGACGGGCCTGAACATCGGTGCCGTTTAATAATCCCGCATTCACCGCCATTTCCGGGATGATGGTAAGCCCAAGGCCATTGTCGACCATTTGCACCAACGTATGCAGCGATGTCCCGAGCATCGTCGCAAAGGCGCGCATTTCCGGTCGGTTGCAGGCGGCAAGGGCATGGTCCTTAAGGCAATGGCCATCAACCAGCAGAAGCAATCTGCTTTCGTCAATCAGTTCTGGCTTGATGCTTTCGGGTGGGTCGCGTGGATCGTCCTTGGGGAAGGCGACAAATAAGCGGTCCTCGAACAACGTCGCTTTCTCAATGTCGCCAGCGGCAAAGGGCAGCGCCAACAGCACACAATCGACTTGCCCATGATGCAATGCGTCAATTGCGGCAGCGCTGGCTTCTTCGCGAAGGTAGAGCTTCAGGTCGGGATATTGCTTGCGAAGCGCTGGAAGTAATTTCGGCAAGAGAAATGGCGCGATGGTTGGAATGACGCTCATGCGCAGATCATCGGCTAACGGCTTGCCCGCCGAACGCGCCATTTCCGCCAATTCCTCTGCCTCACGCAAGATACGATGGGCCTTGGCCACCATCTTGTTGCCAAGCGGTGTGAACCGCACAACACGGCGTGTGCGCTCAACCAACATCAGGCCAAGCAACGATTCCAGTTCGCGGATACCCGCCGATAGCGTCGATTGCGTGACAAAGCAGGACTCAGCTGCCTTGCCAAAATGGCCATGTTCTTGAAGCGCGACCAGATATTGCAGCTGCTTCAATGTCGGCAGATATGTACTCATAAATCGACCTTATCCATTAATATTGCCAGTATAATCGGATTTGGCGATTTTTCCATACATATTTATCGCAAAATCGCATCCTTGGCTGGAAAAGCCCTCGCGAAACGCTTAACTTGGAAACAATCAACCGGTCCCTCAAAGGACAGCAGGGTCATTTATGTTCATTTCTAATCTCATCGATTATCTCGACTCGATCAAAGAACGAGACCCAGCGCCGCGTTCGCGATGGGAGGTGTTGCTTTATCCCGGCGTATGGGCAGTGGGCTATCACCGCGTGGCGCATTGGCTGTTTTTGGGCCAAATGTTTTTCCTCGCGCGGCTGGTGAACCATTTCGCGCGTTTTATGACGGGTATCGACATTCACCCCGGCGCGAAAATCGGCAGTAACTTTTTCCTCGACCATGGCTTTAGCGTGATCGGTGAAACGGCGGAAATCGGTGATAACGTCACTATGTATCAAAATGTCACGCTTGGCGGAACAAACCCGACGACGGGCATTGGTGGTAAGCGACATCCAACCATATTGAACAATGTCATCATCGGTTCAGGCGCACAGATTTTAGGGCCAATCACCGTTGGAGAACGCGCACGCATCGGCGCTGCTGCGGTTGTGACAGATGATGTGCCGGCAGGTGCGACGATGGTTGGCCAGAAGGCGCGTTCGACTTTAGTCAAGGCCGAAACCTACGCGCGCGATTTCATGCCCTATGGCACACCGTGCCGGGAAATATTTGATCCAACGACACAAAGCCTTGAAATCATGCAGTGCGAGATTGAGGCGTTGCGAAAGAAAGTTGCCGAGTTGATGACGGAGCGTGATGCCACTTCCAACGTCACCCCCGCCAAGCCAAGCCCAGCCAAGGGACGCAAGGTCAGTTGAGCGCAATCATAACGCCCTTTCCCGGGATCAGCCGCCATAATCAGGTCGGCTTTGAAAAGAATGAGCTGACGCAAATATTGAACCTGTACGGCCGGATGGTCGCGGCGGGAAATTGGCGCGATTATGCCATCGATTTGGGCCGCGATGCCGCCGTGTTTAGTATGTTCCGGCGGGCCACCGAGCGGCCCGAATATCGCATCGAAAAACGCCCCGCCTTGCGCAACCGTCAGGGCATGTGGGCCTTGGTCGGCGAGGGCGGCGCGATACTCAAGCGCGGGCATGATCTTGGGCCAGTGCTGGCGCCTGTCGAACGCAAGTTGATGAAACTGGTCGACGCATAAAAAAAGCCCGGCCATTGACCGGGCTTTTCCAATTGGCATTTTGCAAAACTTAGCCGAGCGCTTGCAACGCTTTCATCACGGCGATCGATTGCTCGCCGCCCGATTGCGGAACAGTTTCGCCAGTGCGGTCAATGATCTTGTCCCATGCTGCGGCAAAACCTTCGACATTGCGGTCTTCCTGACGCAGCGCAACGCCGGGAGTCATGGTGACATATGCCGCATGATAACCGCCACCACCTGCGCCGATGATCATATTGGTCGGTGCATCTTCGCTGACCAGATAGAGCGCGGCTGGAACGACGTTTTCTGGCGTGAATTGCTCGAATAGGCCTTCTGGAAAAATATCTTCGGTCATCCGCGTGCCAGCGACTGGTGCAAGCGAATTGACGCGGACGTTATATTTAGCGCCTTCGAGGTGCAGCGTTTTGGTAAAGCCAGCCAGGCCAAGCTTGGCCGCACCATAATTGGCTTGGCCAAAGTTTCCGTAGAGACCAGTCGACGATGTGGTCATCAAGATACGGCCATAAGCTTGGTCGCGCATCGTGTCCCAAACGGCCTTGGTGCAGTTGGCAGAACCCATGACATGGACCTGAAGCACTAGATCGAAATCAGCCATGTCCATCTTGGCAAAGCTCTTGTCGCGCAGGATGCCAGCATTGTTGATCAAGATGTGCACGCCGCCAAAGGCCTCTTTCGCCTTTGCAACCATTTCGACCATTTGATCATATTCAGTGACGCTGCCGCCATTGGCCATGGCTTCGCCGCCAGCGGATTTGATTTGTTCAACGACCTGCGCTGCTGCATCGGATGTGCCCGTGCCATCGCGTGCGCCACCGAGATCATTAACCACCACTTTTGCGCCGCGTTTTGCAAGTTCAAGCGCATAAGCCTTGCCCAAGCCGCCGCCTGCACCCGTCACAATTGCGACTTTGTCTTTAAAACTGATGGTCATAACGTATCTCCATAATCAAAAGGCGAACGGGGTCGCCGAATTGCGCCAAGCCTTGGCATGACAGTCTGCTTGACGCAAGCGTAAAGCTGGGTTGCATTAACTGTCACAAAAAAGAAATTTTTATGTCATGTTAAGGTCACTAAATTACTTTCTAGGCGTCATCGAATGATAATCCTTCCAAGGAAATCCGGATGAATTCCCGTTACATAATCGCTGCCGCAACAACGCTAGCTTGTATTGCTCTATCCGCGCCTGTGGCTGCGCAGACGTCGGACAACGCGCAGGTTGTGGGTGATGACACGCGGGCCAAAGCACAGGAACCATCGGCTAAAAAACCCGATGCGGCATCAGAGTGGCAGCTTAAGCCACGCTGGCGTGTGCAATATGACGTTGCCAACATCGACGGCCCTGATGGCTTGGCTGGAACCGGCAATTTGCAAGATATCCGGCGAGCGCGGGTGGGTTTTGATTTGAAGATGCCATCCGGTTTTGCGGCGCGGGTCGAAACCGAACTGACAACCGATCCTATCGAATTGACCGACGCCTATCTGCAGTGGAGCGACAAGCGCTTTAAGGTCATATTGGGACAGCAAAAGGCACAGCTCCCCCTTGATGAAGAGAACAGCAACCTCAATATCAGTTTTCTGGAACGCGCCGCATTTGTAAGCGCCTTTGGCTACAGTCGCCGCACCGGCATTTCCGGGCAATATACGAGTGGCGATTGGGTAGTGTCTGGCGGTATCTATACGGATCCGCTAATTTTGCTCAACGACGTTGCTAATAATAGCACATCAGTTGATTTTCGCACGTATTGGTCTCCACAACTGGCGGACACGAAGCTGCACCTAGCTGCGTCTTATCATTGGCGCGACTTGAATGATGTCGGACTTGCAACAACGCGATATCGCAGCCGCCCAGCCCTGCGTATCACCGATACCCGTTACATCGCGACGCCGGCGTTGCAGGTCAACAAAGAGCAGCGTTATGGGTTGGAGGCGGCGGCAGTCCATGGCCGGTTCCATATCGCAGCCGAGACCCACTGGTTGAAGGCGCAACGCGAGGGCCTAAATGATCCAACATTCTTTGGAGCTTACGCTGAATTTGGTGTCTTTCTCACCCGCGACAGCCGTCCCTTAAAGGGTGGCATGTTCGGTGCCATAAAGCCCAGCAGACCTGTTGGTGGCGGCGGACTTGGCGCGGTCCAATTGAACCTACGTTATGATTATTTGGATCTCAACAATAGGGCACTTATTGGCGGACAGCAAAATGGTTATCTTGCGTCACTCATCTGGACGCCAGCTGAAAATTTCCGATTGATGGGCCAGTATGCGAGGCTGAAATACACAGACGCAGCCATCGCCGTTGCTGGAGATCGTTCTTATAGCGTCGATGTGCTTGGTGTGCGCGGCCAGATGTCGTTCTAAACCGCGTCTTGGTCCAGTGAATAGCCGGCCGAACGTACTGTCCTGATAATGTCGCTGTCAAAGCCTTCATTTAAGGCTTTGCGCAGGCGGCGGATATGGACGTCGACGGTACGGATCTCAATGTCGCTGTCATGGCCCCAGACGCTGTCGAGCAAACGCTCGCGCGAAAACACATGGCCCGGATATTCGAGGAAGTGCTTGAGCAATCGATATTCGGTCGGGCCCAAGGGCACCTGCTTGCCGCCACGTTTTACCTTATGCGCAACGGTGTCCATTTCGACGTCACCGAAGCGCAAGGCTTCGCCAGCAAGCGCTGGCCGCACGCGGCGCAATACGGCCTTGGCACGGGCAACAAGTTCGCGTGGTGAGAATGGTTTCGTTACATAATCATCGGCACCGATTTCAAGGCCCCGAATGCGGTCGTCTTCCTCGCCACGTGCGGTCAGCATGATGATCGGCACATTGGCGGTGTTATCGGACTTGCGCAGTTGTCGGCACACTTCGATGCCCGACAAATTCTCAAGCATCCAATCGAGCAGCACGAGGTCGGGCGTGCGCTCCCGAGCCATCAAAAGCGCCTCTTCACCGTCGCCGGTATGCTGAACGTCGAATTCCTCACGCTCGAAATGCCAGCGGACAAGCTCCGCAAGCGCACTGTCGTCTTCAACCAATAGCAATTGCGCCTTGGGCATATGTCTCTCCGCTTCAAGCGTCGGGCAGGTTTTCACCCGTTTCGGTAAAATATATCATCTGCGCGACATTGGTCGTGTGGTCGCCAATGCGTTCCAGATTTTTCGCGGTGAACAACAAATGTGCAACTTCCGTCGCGTCTTTCGGATTTTTGGCGACATAGGCCACGAAGTCGACGAACAGGTCCTTATTAAGCTGGTCAACTACGTCATCGCGCACGGTTACCGCGCGCGCTAGGTCGATATCGCGCTTGGCATAAGCGTCCATCGCCGTGCGGATCATTTCGACCACGATCTCGCCCATGCGGCCAAGTTGTTCGATCGCGGTCGACGGCATTTTGCCATTCATCTGCGGCACGCGCTTGGCAATATTTTTGGCATAATCGCCAATTCGTTCAATTACGGCCGACATTTTGAGCGCTGCGATCAACTCGCGCAAATCATCTGCCATTGGCGCACGCAACGCGATGGTGCGGACAACCAGTCGTTCAACGTCTGTTTCAAGACCATCGATGATTTTGTCTTCTGCCCGGATGGTGGCCGCGGCTTCGGTGTCATGTTCGCGCAATGCCTTCATGGCGGCGATAACCGCAGCTTCAGCCCGCGCACCCATTTCGGCAATGAGCCCACGGATTTCGTCCATGTCATCGTCAAATGCTGTAATTGTGTGCCTTGTGCCAGTGCTCATGTCGCAATCTTCCTAACCGTAACGGCCTGTAATGTAATCTTTGGTGCGGTCTTCGCGCGGATTGGTGAATATTTCGGATGTTTCGCCAAATTCAATCAAATGTCCCAGATGGAAAAAGGCAGTGCGTTGCGAAACGCGAGCGGCCTGCTGCATATTGTGGGTCACGATGATGATGGCGTATTTTCCGCGCAAGTCGTGAATTAATTCCTCGATCCGGGCCGTGGCAATCGGGTCTAGCGCGGAGCAAGGTTCATCCATCAAGATGACCTCAGGGTCTACCGCAATGGCGCGGGCGATACACAGACGTTGCTGCTGACCGCCTGAAAGCGCCGTGCCACTCTCGCTTAACCGGTCCTTTACCTCGGCCCACAGTCCAGCGCGGGTCAGCGAAGTTTCCACGATCTGGTCCAACTCCGCCTTGCCGCTGGCAAGACCATGGATGCGCGGGCCATAGGCCACATTGTCATAGATTGATTTCGGAAACGGGTTTGGCTTTTGAAACACCATGCCGACGCGCGCGCGCAACTGGACGACATCCATAGCCGAGGCATAGATATCCTGCCCATCGAGCATTATCTGGCCTTCTACACGTGCGCCTGCGATCGTGTCGTTCATGCGGTTCAATGAACGCAGAAATGTTGACTTTCCGCAGCCTGATGGCCCGATAAACGCGGTGACATTTTCACGATCAACGTCAATCGACACATCGTTAATTGCCTGCTTGTCGCCATAATACACATTCACATTACGTGTAGATATTTTGGCTTTTCCCGGGGTTACGCCCACATTAACGTCCTTCATGTTCATAGGTCACCAACGCGTTTCGAAACGGTTGCGAAGATAGATGGCGAGCGCGTTCATGCCCAACAAGAATATCAGCAAGACGATGATTGCGGCACTGGTTTTTTCAACAAAACCCTGATTTACCTCGTCTGACCAAAGGTAAATCTGCACCGGCAATGCTGTGGTCGCGTCGGTGAAGCCATCTGGCGCTGCTGGAATGAAGGCGCGCATGCCGATCATCAGCAGCGGGGCCGTCTCACCCAAGGCACGTGCCATGCCGATTATGGTGCCAGTTAAAATGCCAGGAAGCGCAAGCGGAAGGACATGGTGGAAAACCACTTGCACGGGCGAAGCACCAATACCCAACGCGGCCTCCCGAATGGAGGGCGGCACGGATTTGACGGCGTTACGTCCAGCGATGACGATGACAGGCATAGTCATCAGCGCAAGCGTCAACCCGCCAACCAGTGCCGAAGATCGCGGCATACCGAACAGAGTCAGGAAAACAGCAAGACCCAGCAGACCAAAAATGATTGAGGGGACGGCCGCCAAATTGTTGATCGACACTTCGATCATGTCGGTCAGCTTGTTCTTGGTCGCATATTCTTCAAGATACAAAGCCGCGAGTACGCCGACGGGAAATGCCAGCATCAGGGTAATCGCCATGGTCATAAGCGATCCCTTGAACGCCGCCCAGATGCCCACCGCCGATGGGTCGGTTGCATCAGCGCCCGTCAGGAATGTCCAATTGAACCCTGTACGTAGCGCGTCTTTTTGCGCCAAGCCTGCAACGGTCTGTTCGGCAACGGGTTCACCCTGGCGCTTGAACGCAACATCCAGTCGCGAATCCACCGGCAACCACAGTTGTTGTTTCGAAGTCACAAGGTCAGGATTATCGATAAGCTTCTGCCGCACATTACCGGCAGCACCCGATGTCAAAAGGCCTTCGCCCATTTCACCATATTGCTGACTAACGGCAAGCTCGACAAGGCCGGGAATATCCATGGAATTAAGCGCGGCATCTGCGTTGGGGCCACTGATTGATACGGCTGTCGTTCCGGACGTTAAAGCTGGAAAGTCAAATTCGACCGCAATTTCGGTGCGTTGAAAGCCACGCAGGCCTTGGCCCAACATGGTGAAAAGCAAAAAGGCGAGGAACAGCGTCGACAGGGCGACAGCCATAAAGCCCATGGCCTTAAAACGCCGCTCGGCCGCATAGCGCCGCGCGATGCGTTTTTGCATGATCTGCCCATTCCAGTCGGTGGGGGTCGGATCGATGATAGCGTTACTCATATGCTTCCCGATATTTTTTGACGACACGCAAGGCGACGTAATTGAGGAAGAATGTTGTCACAAACAACGCCAGGCCAAGCGCGAAGGCCGCAAGCGTGTGCGGACTCCCGAAATCCTGGTCACCCGTCAGCAAGGCCACAATCTGAACCGTCACAGTGGTGATGGTCGCAAACGGGTTTGCAGTGAGGTTCGCGGTGTAACCCGCCGCCATCACTACGATCATGGTTTCGCCAATCGCACGGCTGACAGCGAGCAGGATGCCCCCGACGACGCCGGGCAGGGCAGCGGGCAACAACACTTGCTTGATAGTTTCGCTCTTGGTGGCGCCCATCGCCAGGCTGCCGTCGCGCATAGCGTTGGGCACAGCCGCAATGCTGTCATCGGACATTGACGATACCAACGGAATGATCATCACACCCATCACGATGCCAGCGGCCAAGGCATTGTCAGACGCCGCGTTGCTGACGCCAAGCATGACGGCAAAGTCCCGGACCGCAGGAGCGACGGTCAGAGCCGCAAAATACCCATACACAACGGTCGGCACACCTGCGAGAATTTCGAGGATTGGCTTCATCCATTTGCGGACGGTTGAGGACGCATATTGGGTGAGGAATATCGCGCTCATCAAGCCCAATGGAATAGCGACAATCATGGCGATGATCGCACCAATGAAGATCGTGCCCCAGAACAGCGGAATCGCGCCATAGCCATTGTCGGCCCCCGGCGTCACTGTCGATTTCGGGTTCCATTCGGTTCCAAACAGGAACTCAAATGGCGATACCATCGAGAAGAAGCGCCAAGATTCAAAAATCAGTGAGGCAAAAATGCCCAGCGTAGTCAGGATGGCGATAAGGGATGCCACCAGCAAGCCGAACATAACAACGCGTTCAACCTTGCTGCGCGCGCGGAAGTCCGGCTTGATTCGGGTAAATGCAAAAGCGCCGCCGGCAAAAAGCATTACCAAAGTCGCGGCAACGCCAATCCATTTATAATAAGACAGTGCGCCTTTGTACAAAGGCACGAGCTTTTCGCTTTGGTCCTGAAACGCAGTGGTTTGGAAACCCTGGGCAATAGCTCGCGCTTCCGACAGAATTGCGGCGCGCGCGAAACTTTCTTGCGGCAGGTCCGCCGCAGCAGGCGCAGACAGAACCATGTTGGTCACTAATGATGGTGAAATCGACTGCCAAATGAACATGAATGCAAGCGCCGGAGCAATGGCGCAAATGGCCACGAACCAGCCGTGATAATAAGGAAGGCTGTTCACCGTACCACGCGGCCCACCCTTTGCGCTGCGCACAAACGCAGCGGCGCGCGCACGCCCGGCAATCCAGCCAATAAGGCCGAGACCAAGGACAAGGAAGAGCAATGCCGTTCCAGTCATAAACTTAACCATGCCCCCCTGGACCAGATGATCCAAAATCCGTCAACATAGCACCCAGAAATAGCGTGGGCCTGGATCAAACACAGATTCGATCCAGGCCCATAGACGCCATCATTGTTGCACTTTTATTTCAAATCAGCGCCCGTCATGGCCACAAGACCGTTCGCGGCGTCACTGGCTGTTTTATAGTCGGCATCACTTGACGCAATCATACCCAATTTTGTCAGATATCCGCCAGTCATACCGCCCTTAAGGAATTCAAGTACGAAATCCTTAATGCCGGGAATTTTATCGACATGCGCTTTTTTCACATAGATGAACATCTTGCGTGCACCTGGATAGCTTCCATCCGAAATCGTCGCAATGGTGGGGTTTACGCCATTCATCGTGATGCCATGCACCTTCGATGCGTTTTCTTCCATGTAGCTATAGCCGAAGATGCCAACCATATTCGGGTTAGAGCTGAGCTTCTGAACGATTAGGTTGTCATTTTCGCCCTGCTCCTTGAAGGCGCCATCGGAGCGGACTTCGGTACATACGGCTTTATACTTATCTTCGTCGCTGGATTTCAAAGCCTTCATCGCGGCATCGGTCTGACATCCTGCTTCCATGATCAGTTCATGGAAAGAATCGCGCGTCCCGGAGGTCGTTGGCGGGCCATAAACCGAAATCGGCAGCTTAGGCAGCGCCGGGTTCACATCGGACCAAAGCTTGGCTGTTTGTGGTTTTCCAAACGGGTTGGCTGCGAGCGCCTTGTAGACATCAGCTGTCGATAAAGCGAACTTCGCACCCTCATTGGACTGTGCAAGCGCAAGGCCGTCAATGCCGACCTGAACTTCGATAATGTCCTTAACGCCATTTTTCTGGCAGTTTTCAAACTCGCTCTTTTTCATGCGACGCGATGCGTTGGCGATGTCGGGCGTGTCAGCGCCAACGCCCTTGCAGAATTGTTCAATGCCGCCACCGGTTCCGGTCGATTCAAGGACAGGCGACTTGCGCGATGCATCCGCTTTTGCAAATGCTTCGGACGCGGCCTTGGCAAACGGGAACACGGTCGACGAACCCACGATGCGGATTTCCTGACGCGAACCACCAGCGGCACCACCGGTGCTGGCTTGGTCATTACATGCCGAAAGCGCGAGTGCACTTACGGCAATGAGCGAGATCTTCTTCAACATATTGGCTGTCCCCATAATGGTTTTGGCGCAGTTCGAACCGCACTTGAGGGGCCATTAGACGCCGCAGATGGCTGATAAATGACTCTTGTGTTACATTATTATGACGGTCCAGTCGGTGCGACTGGAAGCAGTATCGAGACGGTGGTTCCCTTGCCTACGATGCTGCGGATTTCCAGATGGCCGCGATGCCGGTCAACAATATGTTTGACCAAGCTCAAGCCCAGGCCAGTTCCACCAACCAAGCGGCTTCGCCCTGAATCTACGCGGTAAAACCGCTCGGTTAGGCGTGGCAAATGTTCAGGGGCGATGCCATCGCCGACGTCGGCCACGGTGAAGTTGATCATCGCGCCAGATCGCGAACGCAAAAGCGATACTGTGACCGGGGTCCCGGCACGGCCATATTTTAGCGCGTTGTTCAATATGTTGCTCGCCAACTGGCGCAACTGCCCGGCATCTCCCATGACAGGTGGCAGATCTGCCATGACGTCCACAACAATATCCGAGCCACGATCTTTTTGACTGTTGCGAAGCTGATCAACCGTTTCCACAATAATGGCCGCAAAATCGACGGGCGTTTGCGGGGGGTCATATTTTTCGGCCTCAATTCGACTGAGCGACATCAGATCGCGGACCAACGCCTGCATGCGGTCGGTTTCCGTGGCCATGATGCCGAGAAATCGGCTGCGTGTTGCCGGGTCGTCGCCTGCAGCAGGGTCATCCAGCGTTTCGATGAACCCTTTTATGGCCGCGAGCGGAGTCAGCAATTCGTGGCTGGCATTGGCAACAAAATCGACTCGCATTTTTTCGGCGGCTTGCGTCCCACTTCGGTCGGCAAGATGCACGATTTTTTGAGTGGGACCCATGGTTTGAATACGCATGTCCCACAACTGGTTTTTCTGGCCAATGCCTGCCAACCGGATTGGGTGCCCGCTGTGCTGTGCTTCCGGGTCGGACAGCCGTTCAATCGCGCCCGCATGGCGGAACGCCATCCGGACATTTTGGCCAACGATATTTGCGCCCAATAGACGCAGCGCAACCTGATTAGCGGCGGTGACACGGGCATTTTCTACCATCAATATGGCATCGGCTGACGCATCGATAAATGCCTGCAGCTGCGGGTGTGATGTAATGGCGGAAACATCCACGCTGTTGATATCCGGCTTCACTGTTTCCGCAGGGACATCTTCGTGATCATGCGGATCGGCGGCAACGAACAACGCAATCAGCAAGGACACAAAAATGACCAGCACGCGTTCGGCGGCTCCAGCCATTTGCCCAGCGAACATCGCGCCGACAAAAGCCAGCGCAAACGCGACAAGAATGCGGGGAGACAACCAACTGTTCACTTCGAAACCTGCTTCTTTTTCGCCACAGATCAGAAAATCCTCTGTTAGGCATTTCCGGTGAGACTGTCCCACATATAGACGCAAGCTTTCGGCGCAAGCAACGGCGATGGAAAAATGTATGCGGCATGTTAGGGCACTTGGATGGATGATCCAGAAAAGCCTTCAGAAACAGAGTGTAACGGCGGCACAACGCGCAGGCGCGCGCTGATGCTTGGTGCTGTGACGGCCTCCGCGATTGTTTCCGTACGTCCTGCGCTCGCGCAATCGGCTGCGTCAGTTTTGAACTGCGATATTGCCGTTCCAGGGCCGCACGGGCGTGGTATGCACATTGATGCTTATGGCAAGCTTGTCCCCCGCAATACGCCGGGGTCTTTCACGACGAGTGGCCAGAAATTCACAGGTGAACAGGTCAAGGCAGCAATGCAGGGACGCAATCTACCCGGCACCAGTTACGACCAAAGCCAGGCATATGTGAACTATATCCGCCGTCTGCAAACCGGGCAAAGTGGGTTCACTTGCTTTGCCTCGCTGCAAGTGGCGCGTTAAACCGCAAATTAACAATGACTTGCTAAGTATCCGGCATGGCCGCGCCGCAAGTCACTTATGCAATAGATAAAGACGCGGCTCTTATGATCGAGCCGCTGGATCTGATGACCGCCATCTATCATCGGCGGTCGGGGATAACGCACATAGTTGCCGAACCGATCCCGCAGATATTGGCCGTGATCGGCGCAACGCCGGAAACTGCGGACGTTATTGCGGAACGGTTGGCAGCGGTTTTTGATCTTGGCAAAGATGTCGACGCTGCAACCGAAATTATCTCCGCGCGACTTGAAGAGATGGCTAGCCTCGGACTGCTGGGCCGCCATTATGCATGAATTCCGCGTGCAGGTAGGTCCGGCGGCGTTCCGGATTGGGTCGGCGTGGGCGCGTCCAATCCAGATGTTGGCTGAACTTTATCGTGCGTATCCGACGCCCGCCATTACCGACTATTCGGTCCGCCTTGAACCTGTAAGCCCTATGCGGCGCTATCTGCGGCCTTCGGTTGCCATTAAGGGCGATTATATTTTGCCTGACGCAGCGCCGCTGCCACTCACTCAAGCGCTGCTCGCCGCCGAAATGGGTATGAATTTGCAAATGGCCTTAGGCTGGCGGCGGCATTTATTGTTGCACGCCAGCGCCGTTGAAAAGGACGGCAAGGCGTTGATCATGACGGGCGAGTCGGGCTCGGGCAAATCGACTTTAGCCGCCCTATTGGGCCACGCAGGCTGGCGCTTCATGGGTGATGAATTTGTCTTGCTGGACTTGGCAACGGGGGAAGCGGTGCCCTTTCCCCGGCTGATCAGCCTGAAAAACGAAGCTATCGCCGCAATGCAAAAGCGCATCAGCGCAGACCGTTTTGGGCCATTGATGGCGGGCACGCCAAAGGGCGACATTCGCCATTTGGTCCCGCCTGTGGACGCGGTGCAAGCTATGGCTATTCCTGCGCGTCCGGCCCTGTTGCTTTTCCCCAGTTTTGGATTTGAGGCGGCGGTACGTCCCGTCGCCTTTAGCGAAGTTTTTGCCCGGCTGACGCAGGCGTCGACCAATTATGTACCGTTGGGGGAGGATGGATTTCGCACGTTGACGCGTTTTGTAAAAGACGTGCCCGCCCGCGCCATTGACTATCGCAACGGGGACGAGGCGCAGGCGCTGGTGCATAGTCTGTGGCGCGAACTGGCATGAGCGTGGATGCCATGATCCTAGTGGACGCTCTGCGAAACCCGGCGGATACCGCGACGCTTGATGCCGATACATGGATTGCGCTCATCACCATCGCGCGCGCCGAACAACTGCTTGGGACATTATCGCGGCGTTTGTCGGGGGTTGAAGTCCCTCCAGAGGTGCGCAGCATCTTGGACGAGGCGCGGGTCAATGCGGAATATCATCGGCGGTCGGCTTTGTGGGAAGCGGATTGCGCGCGCCGTGCAATGGGCGACGAGGTGGGCAAAATAGTGCTGATGAAAGGCACGGCTTATGTCGCGGCTGGGCTGAAAGCGGGCGAGGGACGACATATTGGCGACCTCGACATCATGGTGGCGCGTGGTGCGCTTGACGCTGCTGAAACTGCGTTGCTCGGTGCAGGATGGGAGTGGGTGAAGACCGACCCGTATGACGACGCTTATTACCGCAACCATATGCATGAACTGCCGCCGATGATCCACTCAGCGCGCGACCGGATGATAGATGTGCATCACACGATTCTCCCGCTCTCCGCAGGGCCGCGGCCCGATGCGCAAGCGATGTTGACGGATGCCGTGGCGCTTGAAAACGGTGTTTATGTTTTCAGCAACGCAGACATCGTGATCCACAGCGCAGCGCATTTATTTGCAGATGGAGAATTGGATGGTGGCCTGCGAAACCTGTGGGACATTCATTGCCTGTTGAGCGAATTTGCTGACGATAGTTTCTGGCCAGAACTGCGCGCGCGCGCCGTGCACCATCAATTGTGGCCAGCGGTCCACCGCGTCGCACGGCTGGCGCATCATCTTTATGGTACAGAGATTCCAGAGGCTTGGCAGGCCCGAAAGTGGTGCGATAGGTATTTCATCGCACGCATGACAGCGCGGGACGAATGGGGCCGGGGTACCCGGAAAATTTTGCGCCGCAGCTTTTACATGCGCGGACATTGGTTGCGGATGCCGCCGATTATGTTGGCACGACATTTGTGGATTAAGTGGCGGCGGGGTAACTAGAACAACCAAATTGTCATTCCCGCGAAAGCGGGAATCCATGGCCAAACTAATCCATAGCAACTGCGCTTCCTGATTAAACTTTATCGTCTGACCATAGATTCCCGCTGTCGCGGGAATGATGAAAAAATCGGGTTAGCTCAGTTTTTTCAAGGTAGGGATTAGCTCATCAAAATGATCAATGACCGCATCAGCTCCCATGTCCTCAACCGGCATATGCAAAAACCCAAAGCTGACCGCCACGCTCGGCACGCTGGCATTCTTCGCTGCCATTATGTCGTAAATGGAATCGCCGATATACGCCGCCCGTCCACCACCGCAGCGTTTGATCATTTCAAAAATCGGCGCGCCAGACGGCTTTGCATTTTCCTTACCCAAAGTATCCGCGCCCAGGATGCATCCCATGCGGTGCGCAAGGTTCAGGTCGTTGAGCAACTTAACCGCAAGGCTCTCAAATTTGTTCGTCACCACCGCATAGCGGACGCCCATATCGTCAAGCGCATCCAACAGTGCCAGCGCGCCATCGAAGGGGCGGCTGTGGACGGAAACATTGGCTTCATAATATCCAAGCATCTGCCGGTAGAGCGGTTTGAAATCGCCGTCGGGAATGCCGCCTGTTGCCTCCAGCCCCTGTTGAAGCATCAGCTTCGCGCCGCCGCCAATATGCTGTTTGACTGTTTCTGCAGAAAGCAACGGTCTGCCAACGCTTCCCAGCACATGGTTGACCGCCGCAGTAAGGTCGCCGCTGGTGTCGACTAAAGTGCCATCAAGGTCGAAGCCGATGATGTCGAAAGGAAAATCCAAACCCAACCTCCGTTAAAGGGAAATATCGCATGTCCTTGGCTGCAAGTTCTGGAAACCGCAACAATTTGCTGGCATGACGCTGCCCATGACTGAATTAGCCGCCATCATCCTCGCTGCGGGCAAGGGCACCCGCATGAAATCCGACCTGCACAAGGTGCTGCATCCGATCGCCAGCCGGCCGATGCTGATGCACCTGATGGCTTCGGTCGATGCCTTGAACCCCACCAAGAAGATTGTAGTTGTCGGTAGCGGCAAAGAGCAGCTTGAGGCTGCTGTGGGCGGTTCGGCAGAGCTTGCGGTGCAAGACCCCCAATTTGGCACTGGCCATGCTGTACAGCAGGCGCAGGAGGCTCTGGCGGGTTTTGAGGGCGATGTCCTCATCCTTTATGGCGACGTTCCCTTTGTGCCGACGGCCACAATGCAGGCAATGGTCGCGCGGCTCAATGCGCCGGATGCCCCGGCGGTGGTCGTGCTGGCGTTTGAACCACAAGATCCAACCGGATATGGCCGCGTGATCATTGAAGACGGCCGCATCGTTAAAATGGTCGAGCAAAAGGATGCGACCGACGCGGAAAAATCGGTGAAGTTGTCGAACTCAGGCCTGATGGCGGTGAAAGCGCGGGACCTCTTCCCGCTTCTGGACCGCGTCACCGACGACAACGCGCAGAAGGAATTTTATCTCACTGATATCGTCAACATAGCGAACGAAGACGGGCGGATTTGCGTGGCCGTGACGACGCTACCCTTCGACGTAGCGGGCATCAACAGCCGGGCGCAATTGGCGGAGATGGAGCTAGCCTGGCAGCAACGCCGCCGCACCCAAGCGATGGACGACGGCGCAACTTTGATCGCACCGGAAACCGTCTGGTTTGCGTGGGATACGCAACTTGGCCGCGATGTCCTCATTGAACCCAATGTATTTTTCGGCCCCGGCGTCAGCATATCCGACAACGTAAAAATCCGCGCAAATAGCCATATTGAGGGCGCAACAATCGGCAGCGGCTGCGAAATCGGCCCCTTCGCGCGGCTTCGGCCCGGTACCGTACTGGAAGAAAAGGCCAAGATCGGCAATTTCGTCGAAACCAAAAAAGCGCATTTGGGCAAGGGCGCGAAAGCCAACCACTTGACCTATCTGGGCGACGCGACAATTGGCGCAGGCGCGAATATTGGCGCTGGCACGATCACCTGTAATTATGACGGTTATTTCAAATATCAAACGGTCATTGGCGAGGGTGCTTTCATCGGTAGCAACAGCGCACTGATCGCGCCCGTCAAAATCGGCCGCGACGCGATTGTGGCCGCAGGCAGCGCGGTATCCCGAGACGTAGCCGACGGCGAACTCCGCATGGTCCGCGCCGAGCAATTGATAAAGCCCGGCTGGGCGGACCGGTTTCATGATGCGATGCGGAAGAAGAAAGAAGGCAAGTGAAGGATGCTTGCTGTTTCGTTGGGCGCCTTTAGCTAATCGACCAATAAGCCGGAAGAATGCATTGACATGATATCATGATATGATATCAATATATCATTATGGCTAGATTCCTCGTAGATGTCCCCGCGGACGATGTTCGCAAGTTAGACGAAATTGCAAAGCGTGATGGCAAGTCGCGTGCGGCGGTGTTGCGCGAAGCTGTGTCGAATTTTTTGCAGGAAAGCCGAAAAGAGGGTTTCGAAAAATATTTCGGGCTGTGGGAACGGCACGGTTCAACCGTCGATGGCCTCGAATATGAGCGCGAGTTGCGCACGGAGTGGCCAGACGTCAGTGAAATTGTACCACCCAAAAAGAAACGCAGCGCTGCGTGAGCGAACGCTTTTTCGATACCAATATCGTGATCGACATGTTGCACAATAGGCCTGCAGCATGGGCTGAGGTGCGCAACGTTACCCGCGCGTGGATCAGTAGGATGACCTGGATCGAAGTTATGTCAGGTGTTCCTGATGATGCAGCGACTGAAACGGAAGAATTTTTGCGCCTCTTTGCAATGAGCGAAATTGACGAAGAGATTGCACGACGCGCCGCTGCATTGCGGCACCAGCGCAAGTCATTAAAATCGCCAGATGCCGTCATCCTTGCCTCGGCTCAGGTCTCCGGCCGCATTCTGGTCACTCGAAATACCAAGGATTTCCCGGCAGAAATGCCCGGTATCCGTGTCCCCTATAAAGTCGAATCGAAAGCAAAATAAATGTGCGGAATTATCGGAATAGTTGGCAAATCACCCGTGTCGGCCCGCTTGGTCGATGGGCTCAAGCGGATGGAATATCGCGGCTATGATAGCGCGGGTGTTTGCACGGTGTTTGATGGCCAACTTGTTCGCCGCCGCGCGGAAGGCAAGCTTGCCAATCTCGTCAACGTCCTCAAGACCGATGACGCGGCTGGTAATATCGGCATAGCGCATACGCGTTGGGCTACGCATGGCGCGCCGACGACAAGCAACGCGCACCCGCATGCGACGGGCGAAGTCGCGTTGGTGCACAATGGTATCATCGAAAATTTCAAGCAACTTCGCGACGAACTCACCGCGCGCGGGCGGACGTTTGAAAGCGAGACCGATACGGAGGTTGTTGCGCATCTGGTGTCTGAACAGGT
>JAZKGS010000063.1:62539-67480 GCA_040385805.1 Pseudomonadota bacterium
CGTTTGAAAGCGAGACCGATACGGAGGTTGTTGCGCATCTGGTGTCTGAACAGGTGGAGGCAGGTCACGCGCCCGCTGATGCGGTGAAGGCCGTGCTGCCCCGCCTGCGCGGGGCCTTTGCCCTTGCGATTGCGTTTCGTCAGTTTCCGGATTTCCTGATCGGCGCGCGGCTCGGTAGTCCACTCGTAGTCGGCTATGGTGACGGCGAAACCTATTTAGGCTCGGACGCGCTTGCCCTTGCGCCATTGACGCAGAAGATCGCCTATTTGGAAGAGGGCGACTGGGTAATTGTGACGCGGGAAGGCGCGCAGATTTTCGACAAAGACAATGTTGAAGTCACCCGCGAAATCACCACGTCAGGCGTGTCTGCGGCGCAAATCGAAAAGGGCAATTACCGCCATTATATGCAAAAAGAGATTTTTGAGCAGCCCACCGTGGTCGCGCAAACGCTCTCCAGCTATATCCGCCCATTGGAGCAGACCGTTGCCCTGCCGCAGATGGATTTTGATTTGGCAGGCGTAAAGCGCATTACCATCGTTGCCTGTGGCACGTCTTTTTATGCAGGCATGGTTGCGAAATACTGGTTCGAAACCTTTGCCCGTGTGCCGGTCGATATCGACGTCGCGTCGGAATTTCGTTATCGCGATCCGGTGTTGGAGGAAGGCGGCCTTGCGCTGTTCATTTCCCAATCGGGCGAGACCGCAGACACGCTGGCCGCGCTGCGCCATTGCAAGGAAAATGGCCAGACAATCGCGGTCGTCGTGAATGTACCCACATCAAGCATGGCGCGTGAGGCAGATCTTTTGCTGCCCACCCATGCTGGCCCTGAAATCGGCGTTGCATCAACCAAAGCATTTACGTGCCAGCTGGCCGTTTTGGCTGCGCTGGCTGCGCATCTGGCATTGGTCAAAGGCAAATTGAGCGCAGAGGAAGAGCGCGAAATCGTGCGGCATCTTATTGAGGCACCCGCCGCGCTCAACGCTGCCTTGGCGCATGATGAAGACATTGCTGCGATGGCGCACTTGATCGCACCTGCGCGTGACGTCCTCTACCTTGGCCGTGGCCCGGATTATCCGCTGGCGATGGAAGGCGCGCTCAAGCTGAAAGAGATTAGCTACATTCATGCCGAGGGATATGCCTCGGGCGAAATGAAGCATGGCCCCATCGCTTTGATCGACGAAGCGGTGCCCGTCATTGTTCTGGCGCCAAGCGGGCCGCTGTTCGAAAAAACCGTCAGCAATATGCAGGAAGTGCGTGCGCGTGGCGGCAAGGTTGTGCTGATCTCCGATGCTGAAGGGATTGCAGAGGCTGGCGAAGGCTGCCTCGCCACCATTGAAATGCCGACCGTTCATCCTCTGATCGCGCCATTGGTCTACGCCGTGCCCGTCCAGCTGCTTGCTTATCATGTGGCTTGCGCCAAGGGCACCGACGTCGACCAACCCCGTAACCTGGCAAAGTCGGTCACGGTGGAGTGATATTCCGCGAAAGACATTGAAAGCTTCCCGGCAATCCGCCATCTGTTGTGTTGCCCGGAGGTCGGACCAGTTGCGGTTTTTTGCGCGCTTTAAACGCTATTTCAGTCGGCAAAAGCTGCTGCCCCCGCCGCGGCGCGACGCCGTGCCCGCTGCACCATGGCCGCCGGCGCCTGTTACGTCGCTAGGCGCATCGCCCTTTGATTCTTCGCTGCAATTTCCGCCTGAACCAGCTTGGATGAAATATCCGGTGTCGTCGCCCAAGGGGCACATCATTGTTTTTGCCAATGAAAAGGGTGGCGTCGGCAAGTCCACATCGGCGTTTCACACCTGCATCGCCTTGTGCAATGCGGGCGAGAGTGTCGCCGCGCTCGATGTCGATCTGCGGCAGTTAACGCTGCACCGGGCGCTTTGGGCGCGGCTGGAGAGTGCCACCGAATATGGAGTCAGTCTGCCCGGACCAGAGCAAATCATGCTTGCGCAGCAGAATGAGAGTGAACTTGAAGAAAAGCTGCGCATGGCGCGCATCCGGCACAGCTTCATCATAATTGATGTCGGCGGCCATGACTCCCCAATCGCGCGGCGGGCCATTTTTATGGCGGACACGATTGTGACGCCAGTCAACGATAGTTTCATCGATCTAGATATGCTTGGCCGGATCGACCCGCGCAACGGCGAGTTCAAGACGCTCGGCAATTTTGCGCGATTGGTCGAGCATTTGAAGGAGCCAGGCCTTGCCATACGGCCTAAGCCGCTGGACTGGGTGGTTATGCAGAACCGTTCCCGCAGCCTCGGCACCAAAAACGAAATCAAGGTGCGTGAAGCGCTGGAGAAAATCGCGCCAGTAGCTGGCTTCAGGCTAGTTCCCGGTTTGCGCGAGCGGGTAACCTATCGCGAGCTGTTTCCACAAGGGTTGACCTTGTTTGATCTGGAAAAGCTCCCTCAATTGGGTCGCATGCAACCACAAGCGCGCGAAGAAATTTGGGCCATGCTGCGCGCGCTTAAGCTACCAAGCGATGCTCTTAACCGCGCGATTGCGCTACCGGACTGAGTTAAGTCGAAGAACGGACAAAGGAGGATGTTATGAGCACTGCGTTTGTAATTTCCATGTTTGCGGTCGCCATGAGTGTTGGCGTTGTTTTCATCAGCCTTCGGACCGGCAAGGCGAATGCCGCCAAGAAAAAAGATGGCAGCGATGGCGGTACAACGACATCGTCCACAAGTTCGAACGACGATTGCGCGCCTGGCGATAGTGGCAGCTGCGATGGTGGCGGTGGAGGAGACTGAAATCTTTCTCGATTAGGGTTTCGTCCCGAGGCAAAACGGGCCAAATCGTTTCGTCATTTAGGGTATTATGTCGCTGATAATGTGATAGTTGCAAAAAAGTAAACTGAGTATGGTTGGATTTTGCATTGCCTGAATTGGTCCGATGTCGGTTAAGACAGGTATCGAAAATCGGAACAAGCTCATGTCTAACTGCAGCGATATTCAATCTACCCATTACAAGGCGCTTGGCTTTTCGGATTGGTTTGCCTTGCGTATCACCAAGACCCTGCGCTGGGGCGCGGACACGTTTTTCGCTAAGCGATATGGCAATCGCGCGATCGTGCTGGAGACCGTCGCTGGTGTGCCCGGCATGGTAGGCGCTACCTTATCACACCTGCGCGCGCTGCGCCTGATGCAGGACGACCGTGGCTGGATCCGAACCTTGATGGACGAGGCCGAGAATGAGCGGATGCATTTGATGACCTTTATCGAGATCGCGCAGCCATCGTGGTTTGAGCGGCTCGTCATCCTGACTGTGCAATGGGTTTTCTACATCTTCTTTTTCTTCCTCTATCTTATTTCCAGCAAGACCGCCCACCGTCTGGTTGGCTATTTTGAAGAAGAAGCCGTGCTAAGCTATACGCTGTATCTCGCCGAAATTGACGAGGGGCGGCACCCGAACCCGCCCGCGCCGCCGGTGGCGCTTCGCTACTGGAATTTGCCTGAGGGCACGACTTTGCGCGATGTGATCCTGATCATTCGCGCCGATGAGGCGCATCACCGCGACACGAACCATTATATGGCCAATGCCTTGTCGGGTCGCGAAGCGAACCATGAGGCGATTACAGCTTGCCCGCCGCATGTGTCACTGAATGCCGGGTTGCTTCCGTAGTTCGGGGTTGTTCGTAACCCAAGCTGCGTTATGAATGGGCGGATGAGCACGCCCGCCAAAATGATCGTCATATTCATCCTGTTGTGGGTGGGGGTGCATTTGTTGCTCTATGGCTATTTACGACGCAGGATCGCCGCTGCCAAGCGCGACAAGGATACCGAGGCATAGCTTGATTTGCCCTTTTCCCATGCTTATAGCGAGAAGGTAGAAACAAGCGGTCCCAGCGGGCCGCTTTTTGACTTTTGGAATATACCAAATTTTTGGTCGGAAGGAAGAAAACCATGTCGATAACGCCCTTGATGCCAGTCTACCCGCGTTGCGGTTTTCGACCGGTGCGCGGTGAAGGCGCTTGGTTGATTTCGGAAGACGGTAGCCGCGCGCTGGATTTCGCCGCAGGTATCGCGGTGAACTTGCTTGGCCATGGCCACCCGCATCTGACCAAGGCCATCCAGGATCAGGCGGCAACGCTCATCCATGTTTCCAACCTTTATGGCAGCCCTCAGGGCGAGGCTTTTGCGCAGCGGCTGGTTGACACGACTTTTGCCGACACGGTGTTCTTCACAAATTCAGGCGCTGAGGCCGTTGAGTGCGCGATCAAGACCGCGCGCGCCTATCATCAAAGCCAAGGCAGCGACCGTTTTGAAATCATCACTTTCAAGAACGCCTTTCATGGCCGGACGATGGCGACCATTTCGGCGAGCAATCAGGAAAAGATGCACAAGGGCTTCATGCCATTGCTTGAAGGTTTCAAATATGTCGATTTTGACGATTTGGAGGGTGCCAAGGCTGCCATCGGGCCAAAGACGGCCGCGTTTCTGGTTGAACCCATTCAGGGTGAGGGCGGCGTTCGTCCTGCCTCAGATGCGTTCATGCAAAGCCTGCGGGCACTGGCCGATGAACATGGTATCATGCTGATCCTTGACGAAGTGCAATGCGGTGTCGCGCGTTCAGGCACGCTTTATGCCTATGAACAGTACGGCATCATCCCCGACATCATGGCGACCGCAAAGGGCCTTGGCGGCGGCTTCCCGGTTGGCGCTTGCCTCGCTACCGAAGAAGCGGCACGCGGCATGGTCGTTGGCACGCATGGATCGACCTACGGCGGCAACCCGTTTGCGATGGCGGCATGTCAGGCGGTTTGGGACGTTGTGGCGAATGACGAATTTCTGGCGCAAGTGCGGTCGACCGGCGACAAGCTCCGTTCGACGCTGGAGCAGTTCATTGGCAATTACCCCGATCTGTTTACTGGCGTGCGTGGCAAAGGCCTGATGCTTGGCGTAATGATGACGCATGAAACGCGTGCTTTTGTGG
>JAZKGS010000063.1:67580-75525 GCA_040385805.1 Pseudomonadota bacterium
GGCAAAGGCCTGATGCTTGGCGTAATGATGACGCATGAAACGCGTGCTTTTGTGGCACATTTGCGTGATAATCACGGGCTGTTGCTGGTGGCGGCGGGTGACAACACCTTCCGCGTCTTGCCGCCACTCAACATTGGCGATGCCGAGATTCAAACCTTCATGGAAAAGCTGTCGGCTGGTGCTGCCAGTTACCAGATGCCACAAGCGGCATGACGCGCCATTTCCTGAATCTGTCCGACGCCGGCGGCGAGGCAGTTGCAGCGATGCTGGCCGACGCGATGGACAGGAAAAATGCGCGGGTCGGCTGGCCAAAGGGTAAATCAGACGCCGACGCGCCGCTTGCCGGGCACACATTGGCGATGGTGTTCGAGAAAAATTCGACGCGTACGCGTACGTCATTTGAAATGGCGATGAAGCAATTGGGCGGCGACAGCATTTTCATGGCGTCTGGCCAGATGCAGCTTGGCCGTGGCGAGACTATTGCCGACACCGCCCGCGTATTGTCGCGCTATGTCGACGCCATCATGATCCGCACCGACGACCATGCTAAGGTCGAGGAACTTGCACATTATGCCAGCGTTCCGGTCATCAACGGTCTGACCGACCTGTCACATCCGTGCCAGATTGTTGCTGACCTTCTAACGGTGATGGAGCACGGAAAAGCACTTCCGGGGCTTGAAATAGCTTGGCTTGGCGATGGCAATAATGTGCTGAATTCGGTGGTCGAAGCCGCTGGGCTGTTCAAGTTTAACGTGCGTATTGCGGTCCCTCAAGGCTATGATAGCGACAGCAACTTCATTGAGACTGCAAAGGCCGCTGGCGGGAATATCACCCTTACCCGTGACGCAGGCGAGGCGGTAGCGGACGCTGATGTCGTCGTGACGGACACATGGGTTTCGATGGGGCAGGAGCATGCGCATAACAAAATGGCGGCAATGATGCCTTATCAGGTCAACGAGCGCCTGATGGCTCTGGCAAAGCCCGACGCGAAGTTCCTGCATTGCTTGCCTGCCCATCGCGGCGAAGAAGTGACTGACGCTGTGATCGACGGCCCGCAATCGCTGATCTGGGATGAGGCGGAAAACCGGCTGCATGCGCAAAAATCAATTTTATTATGGTGCCTTGGAAAATTATAATGTCGGAGCAGTCGGAAACATTGTCTAATCAGCCATTGCGTTTTTCCATACCCACACGCGATGCGCGCGGGCGGCTGGTCCGTCTAGACGATGTACTTGGCGAGATTTTGGCGGCGCACGCTTATCCGCCGGTGATTGAACGGACATTGGCTGAGGCATTGGTGCTCACGGCATTGCTTGGTGCCTCGTTGAAGGAACCGGGCAGCCAGCTGACGCTGCAAACGCAGACGGAGAAGGGGGCCATCCGGCTTTTGGCCTGCGACTATAAGGATGGCGCGTTGCGCGGCTATGCGCAGTTCGATGCTGCGACTGCTGCAGCCTTGCCGCAGCACTCCACTTTGTTTGGCATATTCGGACAAGGCTATCTCGCGATCACCTTCGACCGCATGAAACCAGCCAGTGAGGGCGGCGGCCGTTATCAGGGAATTGTCCCGCTTGAGGGCGAAACGCTCGCGGACGCCGCGCAAAATTACTTTGTGCAGTCCGAACAAATCCCGACGTTCATTCGCGTTGCGGTCGATCATGTCGATGGCCGCTGCGTTGCTGGCGGCATATTGGTGCAGCATTTGCCCGAGGGCGAAGAGGGCCGTGAGCGGCTTCATGTGCGGCTTGACCATCCGGAGTGGGAGCATATCGAAGTGATGTCTTCGACGATTGCCTCCGCTGAACTCGCAGACCCAGCGCTTCCGCTAGAGGAAATCGTCTGGCGGTTGTTTCATGAAGAAAAAGAAGTGCGCATTGAGCAAGGCGATGTGCTGTCAAAGGGCTGCCGCTGCGACCCTGCGCACATCCGGGATGTCATCGCAAAGTTTCCCGCCGGCGACCGCGCCGAAATGGCGGATGAGGACGGCGACATTGTGGTGGACTGCGAATTTTGTTCGCGGCGGTTTCCAATAAGCCTTGCCAGTTTCAATAATTAAAACATTGCCATGACGCCATCTGCGTCATTCATCGTTCATATACCACATTCTATCGTGCAAAATGCATCAATTGATGCTATATGCATCATAGAAAAAACGGGTCGCTTCGCTGAAACTGGCTGGTTTACGGACAGAAGCTTATGAATAATATACGCCCCCTCTACTGCCTCACTGGCGCGCTTTTGCTTTTAGGAGCGACATCTGCTTTTGCGGTAAGTGAAAATGGTGGTCTTGCGTTGCTCGATACGCTTGAGCGTGGGATGTGGCAATTGCGTCCGACGGGTGGCGGCGCGCCTACGACCAAAATCTGCCTTGGGAACCCGGAGAGCCTTACCCAAATCCAGCATAGCGGATTGGCCTGTGAACAATATGTTGTGCGTTCAAACGCAAATTCGGTGACGGTAAGCTATACCTGCAAAGGGCAGGGGCAGGGTCTGACGACCATCCGTAAGGAATCGAGCCGGATCATTCACATCCAGTCGCAAGGCATCCGGAATAACGCCCCATTTTCCACGTCTGTGGAAGGCCGGAAAATCGGCGCGTGCTAACGGCATAAGTCCTGTGAACGGCTGATTGGCCGTTCACCAAATATTTACCAACTTTGTAGTATTCACAGGTGGCGTGTTTCTCATGGGACACGCTTTCCTCCCTAGTTGGCTGAAAAGCCTATCTTGGGCCGCCGCTGAAAAGCTTGGCGGCCCATTTTTTGTCAGAATGCCGCAATGCCTGTGATAGCCCGGCCCAATATGAGCGCGTGCACGTCATGTGCGCCTTCATAAGTGTTGACCGTTTCAAGGTTCACCATGTGGCGCATGACCTGATATTCTTCGCTGATGCCGTTGCCGCCATGCATGTCACGTGCGGCACGGGCTATATCCAGCGCCTTGCCGACGTTGTTGCGTTTCACGATTGAGATCATGTCTGGTGCAAGCTGGCCCTCGTCCATTAAACGACCAACGCGCAAGGACGCCTGCAACCCCATGGCGATATCCGTCATCATGTCGGCCAGTTTCTTTTGATATAGCTGATTGGCGGCGAGCGGCTTGCCGAACTGGTGGCGATCAAGGCCATATTGCCGCGCGGCGTGCATGCAGAATTCTGCTGCGCCCAAAGCGCCCCAGCTAATGCCATAGCGCGCGCGGTTGAGGCATCCGAACGGACCCTTCAGGCCTTGTACATCGGGCAGCAACGCATCTTCGCCGACTTCGACATTGTCCATGACAATCATGCCAGTAGTCGATGCGCGCAGCGAGAGCTTGCCCTGAATTTTAGGGGCAGTGAGGCCCTTCATGCCCTTTTCCAGCACGAAGCCGCGAATGCCGCCACCATGCGCCTCAGACTTGGCCCAGACGACAAAGACATCAGCAAAAGGTGCATTCGAAATCCAGGTTTTCGATCCGTTAATGACATAGCCGCCATCGACCTTCTTGGCGAAAGTACGCATGCCCGCTGGGTCCGACCCGGCATCGGGTTCAGTTAAGCCGAAGCAGCCAATCAATGTACCAGCGGCAAGACCGGGCAAATATTTGCGCCGCTGTTCCTCGGAACCAAATGCATAGATGGGATGCATGACGAGCGACGACTGCACCGACGCCATTGAGCGATAGCCGGAATCGACGCGCTCAATTTCGCGCGCGATCAGGCCATAAGCGACATAAGACGCACCCACGCCGCCATATTCTTCGGGAATAGTCGCACCAAGCAGGCCGGTTTGTCCCATCAAGGGGAACAGCTCAGGTGCATCGCATTCGGTCCGATATGCGTCGATGACGCGCGGCTGCAACTCGCTTTGCGCAAAGGCGCGCGCAGTATCGCGGATCATCCGTTCGTCTTCGGTCAGTTGGTCCTCAAGACGAAAAGGGTCAGACCAATCGAATGCTGCCAACTCGGCCATTTTTATCTCCATTGGGGAGGCGCGCTGGATAGCGGCCTGCGGGCTTTGCCTTTATAAGCGTGCGGGCAAGACAGCAACCCTTGCTATCAACCCTGCGCCTTGCCATGCGCGATTGGAATACAGAACAAAGACTGGGGACAATTATGGAATTGGCGCGCGAAACGGAAATGCTACTCGAAAAGCTTGGCTGCTTTATGGGTAGTGGCGACCTTGACATACACAGTCCAATTGATGGCAGTCGCATTGGTGTAGTGCCGACTGCGACCGCCGCCGAAATCGACGAAGCTGTCGCGAAATCGCACGCGGCCTTTCTTGACTGGCGCAGCGTTCCCGCGCCGCGCCGCGGTGAGCTGGTGCGCTTGTTCGGCAATGCCTTGCGCAATCATAAGGAAGACCTCGCGCGCCTCGTCACCATCGATTGCGGAAAGCCGCTTTCCGAAGGGCTTGGCGAAGTGCAGGAGATGATCGACATTTGCGATTTCGCGGTCGGCCTGTCGCGGCAGTTGCATGGCCTGACTATCGCCAGCGAGCGGCCCGGCCACCGGATGATGGAGCAATGGCATCCGGTCGGCCCAGTTCTCATCATTTCCGCGTTTAACTTTCCGGTCGCGGTGTGGGCATGGAATGCCGCCCTGGCGCTGGTGTGTGGCAACAGCGTCATTTGGAAGCCGTCGGAGAAAACGCCGCTAACGGCGGTTGCGGTGCAAGCCATATTTGAAAAGGCGGTTGCTGCCTTTTTTGACGCGCCATCGCATTTGTCTCAGGTGCTTCAGGGCGGACGCGACATAGGGGCGGCTTTGGTGGCTGACCCACGCATTGCGGTGATTTCCGCCACGGGCAGCACTGAAATGGGCCGAAAGGTCGGACAAGTGGCAGCGGCGCGCTTTGCCAAGACCATTCTTGAGCTGGGCGGAAACAACGCCGCGATTATTAGCGACAAGGCAGACGTTGCGTTGGCGCTACGCGGTGTACTGTTTTCGGCCTTTGGTACTAGCGGGCAGAGGTGCACCAGCCTACGCCGCCTTTTCGTGCATGACGCGATCTATGACGGCTTCGTTGGGGCGCTAAAGTCAGCCGCTGGCTCAATGTCGGTCGGCGACCCGCTCGACAGTAGCAACCTAGCGGGACCATTGATTGACGAGCATGCTTTTGCGGGCATGCAAACGGCGCTTGATGAGGCAAAGGCACTTGGCGGGAACGTAACCGGCGGCGAACGCATTGCGATGGATGGCGTCTATGTTCGCCCTACGCTTGTCGAAATGCCGGACCATGTCGGCCCAGCCCTACGGGAGACCTTCGCGCCTATCCTCTATATTTTCCGCTACCATGAATTGGCCGACGCAATCGCCCTGCAAAACAGCGTCGGAGCTGGATTATCATCGTCGATATTCTCGACCGACATTCGCGAGTGCGAACGGTTCCTGTCGGCAGAGGGAAGCGATTGCGGCATTGCCAATGTCAACATCGGGACATCAGGTGCGGAAATCGGCGGCGCATTCGGCGGTGAGAAGGAAACCGGCGGCGGTCGCGAGTCCGGTTCGGATGCATGGAAAGCTTATATGCGCCGGGCGACCAACACGATAAATTACTCAAATAATCTGCCACTTGCACAAGGGGTGACATTCGACATAGGCTAAGCCCTCAAGAGGAGAGCGAAATGCAGGTCGAAAAATTGCCGCCGGTGAAGGCAACGCTGCAACCAAGCAACCATCCCTATCTCAATGGGGCGTGGACGCCGCAGCATGAGGAAGTCACGGCGACCGACCTTGAGGTGATTGAGGGCCGCATTCCCGACGATATTGACGGCGTGTACCTGCGTAACACCGAGAACCAATTGCACCAGCCTCTTGGTCGTTATCACCCGTTTGATGGGGATGGCATGATTCACCAGATCGATTTTTGCGGCGGCAAGGCAAGCTATCGCAACCGCTTCGTCCGCACGCGTTGTTTTCAGGCCGAGCAAGATGCGGGCGGGTCTTTGTGGGGCGGGCTGATGGACAAAACCAGCGTGTCCAAACGCCCTGGCTTTGGCGCGCATGGCAGTCTGAAGGATTCGTCCAGCACCGACATCATCGTGCACAACAAAAAAGCCGTGTCGACATTCTACCAATGCGGTGAGGGCTATGTCCTTGACCCCGAAACATTGGAGCAAGAGGGCGTCGCGTCTTGGGTGCCACTAGATGGCATTTCCGCGCATCCGAAGGTTGACGAGCGCACCGGCGAGTTGTTGTTCTTCAATTACTCGAAACACGCGCCATACATGCATTACGGCGTGGTCGATTCCAGCGGGAAGCTGGCGCATTATGTCCCGATCCCGCTGCCGGGGCCACGCTTGCCACATGACATGATGTTCACCCAGAACTGGTCGATATTGTGCGACTTTCCGTTATTCTGGGACGAGGAATTACTAAAACGCAATGTGCATGTAACGCGGTTGCATGAAGGGCTGCCGTCACGTTTCGCGCTCATTCCGCGTTTTGGTCAACCAGAGGATATCCGGTGGTTTGAAGCCGAGCCAACTTTTGTCCTGCACTTCATCAACGCCTACGAAGACGGCAATGAAGTCGTGCTCGACGGATATTTTGAAGAAGACCCGTATCCGCCGCCCATCGAAAACGCCGATGGCTATGGCCATATGATGGCCTATGTCGACGAACATAGTTTCAAGCCAAAACTCCATCGCTGGCGATTTAACTTGGCTGATGGCACAACCCGCGAAGAACGATTGGATGATCGCATCCTCGAATTCGGAATGATTAACCAGCGCTATCTGGGGCAAGCCTATCGATATGCCTATAGCACGACCTCTAAGCCCGGCTGGTTCCTGTTTAACGGCTTTGTGAAGCATGACATGCTGACAGGCGAGTCATGGTCTGTAGAGCTTCCTGAGGGGCGCTACGGCAGTGAGGCACCATTCGCCCCGCGCGTCGGTTCGTTGGAAGAAGATGATGGTTATCTGGTCAGCTTCGTCACGGACGAAAATCGCGGAACGTCGGAATGCATATTGATTGACTGCAAACGCTTTGACGAAGGGCCGGTTTGCCGAATTGCCCTTCCGCACAAGATCAGTAGCGGCACCCATGCGCATTGGGCGGACCGCTCCGTCCTCTAACGCTCGCTTACTTCTGAAATACGACCTTCGTGCCGGGCTTCACCATACCCGCCACACGTGCGGCATCCCAGTTCGTTAAGCGGACACAACCATGGCTTTCGGCACGACCAATGGTGCTCGGCTCGCTGGTGCCATGGATGCCGTAATGCGGTTTAGACAAATCAATCCACACGACCCCCACTGGTCCGTTCGGGCCGGGCGGTAGCAACTGCTTTTCCTCACTGTCGCTGACGTCCCAGAACAATTTCGGATTGTAGTGGAACTCCGGGTTTCGCGCGACGCCCTTGATGGTCCAATTGCCGATGGGCAATGGATCGCGAGAGCTTCCGGTGGTGACCGGAAACTGGCCTATAATGTCACCGTCACTGTTGAGTGTGCGCAACCATCCTTCAGATTTATCAACGACGATGCTGTCGATATCGGGTTGCTCGGCCGCGACGCCAAGCGAGAGCAAAGTCTTATCCCAGCCGCGCGCGGATAGCTCTGCGCTTGGGATTGCGACATCAGGCAGGTTCGGCACGATAATTATTTGATTGGGACCGATTGGGGTATCGACGGAATTCAAAGCGATTAATGTTTCCCGCGTGGTGTGGAAACGCTCGGCAAGCGCCTCCATAAGATTGCGATAACCAAGCGCCGGAACTTCGGCTTGCTCAGCAGCATCATCAGGAAGGTCGGGATAAAACGTTTGTTGTGCGAACGCCGCTGGAATACGCACGCGGCGCGTGGGTTCCCCGACATTGGCCTTTGCAAGCGCGGCTGTTGTCGCTGCATCCAAAGTTCCGCTTTCTTGTAAATCATTCGCTTTTTGGAAACCGGCCAGTGCCAATTTCATCGATGCGCCATTTTTACCGTCCAGAACGCCAGGCGAAAAGCCCAGCCG
>JAZKGS010000063.1:75625-86887 GCA_040385805.1 Pseudomonadota bacterium
CGGTCGCACCCGGCAGTGATGCCAAGCGCAAGGACTAATGCGATATATTTCAAGAGATAGGGCTTTCCATGTTTGATAACGAAACCCGTTTTTTGGATACATGTTCCGTTCCAAAGCGATTTGATTTCCCGCGCCCAAGCGCATTCTTCCCATGCATTCTGCATCGCCTATTGTGTCAAACGCCTGTCACGACCATAACAATCCCGTGCCAGACACTTCGACAATCCTGTTTATCCTTTGGGCCGTCATACTTGGCGGGGCCGGGGGCGCTCTAACCACCATTGGCCGATGGTATAGAAACCTGGTCAAGCCGTCATGGCAGCCACCGGATTGGCTTTTCGGTCCCGCCTGGACGCTGATACTTGGCCTGGGCGCCTGGGCCGGTATATTGGCTTGGGAAGGTGCGGAGACCGATGCTGATCGCACGAACATCATCATTATTTATGCGGTGAACTTTGTCTGCCACTTCTTGTGGTCGCCTTTGTTTTTCAACCTGCGACGTCCGGATTGGGCGCTGATCGAAGTCGTGTTCCTTTGGGCCTCGGTCCTGTCGATGTGCATCGGGCTGCGGCCATATTCGGTGTTGGCAAGCTGGCTCATCGTGCCGTATTTAATCTGGGTGAGCTTTGCAGCCGTTCTTAATCTCAACATTGTCCGATTGAACAAGCCCTTCGGGAAAAATACATAGTCCCGCGCTCAAGCCCTTACATCGGGCCTCGTTTGTG
This sequence comes from Pseudomonadota bacterium, assembly GCA_040385805.1. Classification (GTDB taxonomy): domain Bacteria; phylum Pseudomonadota; class Alphaproteobacteria; order Sphingomonadales; family Sphingomonadaceae; genus Sphingorhabdus_B. The sequence goes on from JAZKGS010000063.1 coordinate 76,351, forward strand.
TGGAACCTTCCAGACCGCCTTTCGTTGATTCACCACATAACCACGAGGTGATTCCATGAATACCGCCGAAATGACGTCCGCATTGGGCTTTGGAACGTTGGTTCTAGCACTTATTATCGCAGTAGTTCTATTGCTGCGTTTCTTGCGCAAGCCAGAGAACCGACACCCAATGGATGGCCAGCCTGAACGCAATATCCAGCAAATTAGAGATGATGCCGATCACGGTTCGTCTCATGGCCAGATGGAAGAAAATCGCACTCGCAACTAGACGGTAGTTGTTTGCGGTCTATCGCATAAAGCCCAAGTTCGCGCTGGCAAAGCGGCCGATGTTGGGCGCGATGCTGGGCAACTCGCTGGGCGCAACTCCGAACCATGTGGCGAGCGTTGCCGCATATTGATCTACCGAGATTGTGGGTATTAATCGGCCGGCGCCCACCTGGTCGGGGCTCGTGACAGAAATTTGGGGGGCTACACCATGATAGCGTCCTCCATTTACGGCACCGCCCATCACGATGTGATGCGCGCCCCAGCCATGGTCCGTGCCATCGCCGTTAGATTGCAACGTACGTCCGAAATCTGACGCTGTGAATGTCGTAACTTTATCAGCGATCCCCAACTCGACGGTTGAGCGATAAAATGCGTCCAACGCGAAATCGACCTTGGCCATGAGGGAACCATGGACATCTACCGAATTGTCGTGCGTATCAAAGCCGCCCATGCTGACCATGAAGACTTGACGCTTGACCCCCAGTGCCTGGCGCGCGGCAATTAGTCGTGCAACTATCTGAAGTTGTTCGGCTAGGGTATTGGGGCCAACCAAGGGTTTAAAGGATGTCGCCAACGAGACCGGTTCCAACGCGGCGTTTACAACGCTTTCTGCGTCGATTGAGCGTCGGGCAACCCGGTTATATTCGGCTTCAAATACATTGTTACTCGACTGCGTCATCAACGTCCGCAATGCGGTACTGCCGGCTGCCGAACCAAAAAGTGGCTTCTTGATTCCAGTCACCGCAGGGGCGCCGGAGGTGGAAACCTGATAAACAATGGCGTCCTTGCCGGAGAGGAAAACAGCATTTCCCGCGGCCGAAACGCACGTGAACAACGCGTTTGAATTGCTGGACATCGCTAAATCACCCATGCGTCCGCCCCAACCATCGGTTGAACCCTCAGGCCTTGATGACTGCCACGTCGATTGTTGGTCATTATGCGAAAACAGCTTGGCAGGCCTAGGATTGGCGTTGTTTTTATATTGCTCCAACGTGAGCGGAATGACCAAAGGGCCGACATTCAGCACGGGGGCCATTTTGCCGGCGTCAAACAGCGCCTTCAATCGCGGCATTTGTGGAGCGAGCGCATATTGCAGATTATTTGTGAGAATTTGGCCGCCGCTTGGCTTGAGGGCCGTTGCCGTAAGCACGGCACGCTCAAGTGTCAGGCCGCCAGCCTGCTGCCCCGGTCCCCCGCCACGAATGGCGCTGAACAGATCGTAATTGGCCGAGTCATAAGGCATGAAAGTGCTATTATGGTCATTGCCGCCGTTCAGGAATACGCACACCAGAGCTTTATAATCGTTTCCAGCGCTGAATGCGGCTGCTTCACCAATGCCAGCCAGACCCATGGCAAAGGATCCAGCAGTTCCCGCAACGGCAACCTGCTTCGAACGGCGAAGGAATGCACGCCGCGACAATTCTTCCATTTTACTAATATACGCCATGATAATTTCCTACTTCTGAACGAGATAATCGGGCGAGGCCATCACGAGCGCGATGGCGAGGGAAACCCGATTTTGCTTAGCCGCCGTCGCACTGGTTTCGAGGACAATCGACGCATCGAGGGCATTTTTAATCGTTGATTTGGTGCCGTCGGATAGCTGGTTAGCAGTCAGCAAGAGGTTCAAACGGTTAAGCAGCGCTGTCGAGTCATGGGCGATGGCAAGTTCACTTGTGTAAGTGGCCTTCACATCCCAATTTGTGTTGGTCATTTCACCCCGAATGGCGGAGATGAGAAAGTTGACATAGCCTGCAACGGTGACTTCGTTGACCAACTGAAACTCTGGCGCGACCATATTATTGTTGGCAATCGCAGTGTTTGCAGGGACATAGCCCGGCCGGAAAAAATTGAACACCGAAGGCGCGCGCAGCGGGCTTTGTCCCAAGCTGTCGGGCGGGTTCATCAGGACCGGAATAGTCCAGTTGCCGGATTTCGATGTCGCGCCGAAGGTTCGGGCCCAGTGTATTAGCCGAAGGGCGGGTTCCCGCAATTTGCCAGCAGTAGGCGTGCCTGCATTAGCTGGGTTGATTGTTTCTTCATCCAGCAGAATAGCCCTGAAAACGGCGCGCAGATCACCACGCACGCCCGAACCATTATTATTAAAAACTTTGGCGACACGATTAACAAAAGCCGGGCTTGGGTTGCTTGTTACAAAACGCTGGATCATTTGCGTCGCAAAGAACGGGCCAACATTGGGATGGTTAAACAAAGCGTCCAAAGCCAATTTGAGCGATGTCGGCGCATCGGTATTGGCGGGGATGACGGTACCAAGGAATGATTTTTCGAGCAGCGAGTGCTCACTCGCTTTTGCCGGCTTTTCCCATTTGGTGTGGTCGCTCGTCATGGGTTTCTGGACGAAATTGACACTATTGACCATGGACGAAGGTACACGGACCGACGGGGTTTTGACATTGCCCGTGAAATCATAATTATAGCCAGTGAACACGCGGGCGAGATTTGAAACGTCGGTGTTCGTGTACGTTTCAATGGGTTGACCATTGGCCGAGGTTTTTCGCGTCCCGTCATTGTTCAACTCATAGAGGCCGATGGTAAAAAGCTGCATGACTTCGCGTGCGTAATTTTCATCGGGCACCCGGCCAGTTTTCGGGTCCTCTTTTTTGTTTCCAAGCGAACTTAAAAATACGCCCATTGCAGGGTTGAGTGTCACATCCTCAAGCAATTTACGGAAATTACCGAATGCGTTAGCGTTCAACTGGTCCCAGAAATAAGTAATGGCACTTGAACGCCAAACGATTTCCAACGTCGTCGCGGACACGACGAAAAATTCGGAGAGCGCGAATGCGATCCGTTTGCGGACGGCATCGGAGCTCGTCATCATCTGGTTCCAAACCATGTGATCACCAAGGGCAGACGCAAAATAATATTGATCATTGGTGACTTGATCAAAATTACGCGCTGTCATCCATGCGGCACCGGTCTCTGCAACCGGCATATTGAATTGCTTATCAAGCCAGGCTGCATAGCCGACGGAGCGGATGTCACTAATTTCAGCCTCCGTTGCCGAAAGGCTCGTTTTAAGAATGTAGCGCGCGGCATCCCCGTCCGTCGTCGGTTTGGCCACCACAGTGACTGCTGGAGGTGGTGGGGGAGCTATTGCCGTTGGGCTGTCACCAGTGCCACCGCCACCGCATGCGGCCACCGCCAAAGACGCAGCAGGAACGGCGTAAATAGCAAGTGGCCTTGTTGCAGAAGTGCCGTCTGATATAACGGACATTTCCAGCGTGGCCGAAACATCGGCTTTGTCTTCCAGACTTTGGTCCTGTGTGTGCATCATAACAACCCTCAACGACTATTCAGAGCCGACTGCGGACCGGATGGGCCCGCTTAAGACGCCATTGACTATTGATTAGGGGTAAATATGCGGTGCCGAGGGTTGGTTAAAAGTTTATAAAGTTCAATGTTTTAAAAGAATTAGGTGAGGCGCGGTTAATCATTTATCAACCATCGCACCGTAGTTTTACGGGCATGATAAACAGTCACGTCATCCTTCCAATCATTGCCGCGTTAGGGCATGTGGCGCTGTCTTCGGGCGCACATGCAAACGTGTTTGAGCTGCGCAATGATGGCCATCTGGTCGAAATTTCCCAGCCAGCATGGCAAGCAGAATTAGCGCCGATTTTTACGGCCCCATCCGAAACGCAAGCGGCGCCGATTTCAACCACCATGGCGTCTCAAAATGGTGTTAGGCAGCATATCCAGGTCGCAGCCGCACGTTATGGTGTGGATAGCAAATTGGTTGATGCAGTAGCATGGCAGGAATCGCGCTATAATCCACGCGCGCGTTCGTCAGCAGGCGCTATAGGCGTGATGCAGCTAATGCCCGGCACGGCGCGGCAATTGGGTGTGCGCAACCCGCATGATGTGCAACAAAATGTTACCGGCGGAACGGCTTATCTACGCGAGCAGCTTGTACGGTTTGGCAATAATGTGCCGCTCGCATTGGCCGCATATAATGCAGGGCCAGGCGCCGTCATGAAATATGGCGGCATCCCACCTTACCGCGAAACACAAAATTACGTTCGCCAAATAATGCGGCGTTTATCCGCAACGTCGTCTTATGGCACAGGATATTGAGGTTCATGATGGCACAAAAGTTCAAGACATTTTTTGTAATTGCCGCATCAGCATTGGCCATGCCCAAAAATGCCATGGCGCAGGTTTCGGGCGTTGATCCGCAAGGCTCCGGCCCAATCGTCAATGCGCTTGGCTGGATGCAAGGCACATTGCTTGGCAATGTTGCCACGACCGCAGCCGTCATTGCTGTCGCGGTTGTCGGCCTGATGATGCTGACTGGCCGGATGAACTGGCGCTTCGGCGCGACTGTCATTGTTGGATGTTTTGTCTTGTTTGGGGCAACAGCCATTGTGTCGGGCATTCGCATCGCAGCCGTCGGTGGATAGGACATGACACCGCTGAACCGCACCCCGATCTTCCGGGCCTTGACCCAGCCGCAGATGTTTGCCGGCGTGACCTATAGCTATTTCATCATCAATCTGGTCGTTACCACCGAAATCTTTCTGATCACGCGGTCATTCTGGGCGATCCCTGCTGCGGGCATTATTCACGGCATCGGCTATATGGCTTGCCTGCGTGAACCCCGGATTTTCGACCTTTGGATTACGAAGGTTAGCCGCTGTGGCCGTACGCGCACGCATGACCTGTGGCGTTGTAACAGTTATCGGCCCTGATCAGTGAAAACGGCTTCTCAAAAAGCAGCAGCTTTAGACCCGCGCGCAGGCGACCGGCTGCCTTATGCTGGCCACTTAAATGACCACACGTTAATCACGCGTGACGGTGATCTGATCCAGATGATCCAGATTGACGGCATCGCCTTTGAAACCGCCGATAGCGAGACCTTGAACCACATGGCGGCGGTGCGTGATGTTGTAATGCGTGGTATCGCGAATTCCAACCTCATGCTCTATTGCCATGTCATCCGCCGTCAGGTCACGGCTGAACTAACGGGAGCGCAACCAGAAGGCTTTGCCCGCGACCTTGATGATGCTTGGCAAGCGCAACTTCGAGGCAAAAGGCTTTACATCAACGACATGGTGTTGATGCTGGTCCGCCGTCCGGCGCGCGGGAAGGTCGGCTTTCTTGACCGTCTGACCAAATGGGGCAATGGCAAACGCAACAGCGCTGAAAAACTGGCCGAACAGGCTCGCGAGTTACGCGATTTGGATGCAGCACGCACTAACCTATGTTCCGCGCTCACGCGTTACGGCCCGCGCCTGCTTGGTCGCTATCAGGGTGCCAGCGGCATTTACTCCGAACCGCTGGAGATATTGTCGGCACTGTACAATGGCGAGATGCAGTCCGTACTTGAACCGTCCGGGGATGCGGGCCATTATTTACCGTATAAGCGGATCAGCTTTGGCCTTGATGCGCTTCAATTGAAGGGCGCGAGTGCAGATACATCGCGCTTTGGGGCGATTGTTTCGATTAAGGATTATCCGGCCCATACCGCGCCCGGCATGCTTGATAATCTGCTTCGTCTTCCGCACGAATTGACCATGACGGAGAGCTTCGCTTTCATCGACCGGCAGATTGCGGATGAACGCATCGGGCTTGCGCTTCGCCGGTTGCGCGCCGCCTCGGACGAGACCACCACGTTGCGACAAGGTCTTCTGGGCGCGAAAGATGACCTGACAGGCGGCGCTGCGGCTTATGGAGAGCATCATCTGACAGTCCATATCCGCGCCATGACTTTGGCCGCATTGGACGCTGCCGTCGCCGACGTGCAGGCAGCATTGGCCGACATCGGCGCTGTCGCAGTGCGTGAGGATCTAAATCTCGAAAGCGCCTTTTGGGGTCAGTTTCCTGGCAATGCAGATTTTATCGCGCGCAAGGCGTTGGTGTCGACGGCCAATTTATCTGGCCTGATTTCGCTGCACGGCTTTCCTATTGGTGTGCCTGCGGGCGGTCCATGGGGTGAGCCCATAACTGTGCTTGAGACCACATCAAGCACACCTTATTTTTTCAATCTGCATAGCGGCGACCTTGGCAACTTCACCCTCATTGGGCCATCGGGCGCGGGTAAGACGGTAGTACTCAATTTCTTGATTGCGCAGGCGCAGAAGTTCCAGCCCCGCACTTTCTTTTTTGACAAGGACCGTGGAGCCGAGATTTTCATTCGGGCGATTGGTGGGCATTATGATGTCCTGCGCCCCGGCACGCTTACCGGGTTCAACCCGCTTCAACTACCTGAAAATGCCGTCAATCGGGCATTTTTACGGCAATGGCTGTCGCATATTTTAACGCCATCCGGTGCGCAACTGACCGCCGATGAAAATGCAATTATAGCGAGCGCGGTGGACGCCAATTTCGGCCAGCCTGCCGAATATCGGCAATTGCGCTATCTGGTCGAACTGCTGGCAGGCGGTGCGCGCCCCATACGCGGCGATCTCGCTTCGCGTCTTGCCCCATGGTATGGGGCGGGTGAACATGCGTGGTTGTTTGACAATCCGGTTGACCAGTTGAACCTCGATACAAGAACTGCTGGCTTTGACATGACCGCGGTGCTCGACAACCCGGCCCTGCGCACGCCAGCGATGATGTACTTGTTTCACCGTGTCGATGAACGTCTCGACGGCAGTCCGTCAATGATCGTGATCGACGAAGGGTGGAAGGCGCTTGATGATGAGATATTTATTCACCGGTTGAAGGACTGGATGAAGACAATCCGTAAACGCAATGGTGTGGTCGGATTTGCGACACAAAGCGCAAGCGATGCGCTTGACAGCAAGATTGCGGCTACCATCATAGAACAATCGGCTACGCAATTATTCATGAGCAACCCAAAAGCGCAGGCATCGGATTATTGCGGCGGCTTTGGCTTGACCGAGCATGAGCTTGATCTTGTGCGTTCCTTGCCTGAACATCTGCGCTGCGTCCTTATCAAGCAAAGCGGCAGCAGCGTTGTTGCGCGTTTGGATATGGCCAACATGCCCGATGCGATCACTGTCTTGTCAGGCCGCGAAACGACAGTGCGCAAATTGGATGAGCTTCGCCGCGATCATGGCGACGCGCCGGCCGAATGGATGCCGCAATTGCTGAAGGCTGCGGAGGAAGGGCCATCGGCACTGTGGGGTTCGACCAAGATCGGGACTCACGGTTGATGGCCAGTTGCGCTCCCATAAACCCTGCTGCGGGCTCAGCCGAAACGATGGTGAACAGCGTCGACTGCTATATCCAATCGACGGTGCAGGCCGGCTACGCCAATCTGCTTGGACAAGGCAGTATGTTCAACATCGCACTGACCATTGCCCTGACGATTTACGTCGCCATAATTGGCTATCGGCTGATTTTCGGCCGCTCTACCCTCAGCGTCGGCGAGATGATGCCGCGCATGGTATTGATTGGCGCGGTGTTGGCGCTGACCAGCAATTGGGCGACTTATCAAGTGCTGGTATATGATGTGCTGACCGATGGACCTCAAGAAATCGCCCGTGCAATTAACCCGAATGATGGCGATGCGCGCGGTGTCACCGAATGGATTGATGTCCTGTCGGGCAAGATGGTCGACCTTGCTGATGCCTGGACGGAGCATGACGCGCGGCCTGACCAGATGTTGCCCGAAGACGGGACCGCAGTTGCACCAGAGGCGCTTCCGGCTATGGCAAATAATATTACCGCCTTTGTTGCGCCAAAAGACTCGCTTGGTTCCAATATGCTGTTATTTAGCGCTTTATTTCTGGTGTTGGCATCGGCAGGGGTTTTGGTGGTGGCGAAAATCATTCTTGGCCTGTTGCTGCTCCTTGGTCCCATCTTTGTGGTTCTCGGCCTATTTGCCTCTACACGCGGTTTAGCGCTTGGCTGGGCGCGCGCAGCGGTTCTGATGGCGTTGGTGCCCGTCATGGCGATAATGACGTCTGCTGGAGCTGTGGCGGTGCTTGAGCCTGTTTTGACGCAAATGTATCTGTCGGCAGGGCAGGGTGAATTTTCGCTGCGCGCCGCATTGACGATATTGGTCATCATATTGATCATGGTTGCTGTGTCGATGCAGCTGTTCCGCATTGGCCGAACGATTGTGAGCGGGTGGACACTGTCATTTGGCCAATCCCGCGCTGCAGAAAATCTTGTGTCGGTGTCAACCAATACTGACCAGCTGCCGTCTAGCAATGTCGTATACAATGAGCGCATGCAGTCGCTGGTCGGCGCAATTGAGCGTTCCGCAGCGGCAGGCGCAAGCATGAACCACGGTAACCAGCGCGCGATACTGTTGCCGCAGCGCTTTGCCGGAGACGCCATTCCATCAGGTCAGCAAAATATCCATTCCGACCGACGCATTTCACGTGGACCCGTTAACGCGGTCCGCGCGCCGGTCAAAGCAATCAGGAACGCAGCATGACACGCACACGACTTTGGCTTGCTCTTATCGGCTTATCGGCGGCCGTCCCATCGATGCTGCCTTTGCCAGTATCTGCGCAAATCGCAGCTAACATCCGCTATGTCGATTACAATCCTGACGCCATCATCCGTCTGACTGGCCATACCGGCTATCAAATTATGCTTGAATTCGCACCCGGCGAAAAGATTGAAACCGTTGGTATCGGCGACTCCTCTGGTTGGCAGGTCACACCCAATGGCGCCGGGACAATCATGTTCTTGAAACCAGTTGGCCTGCCACCGACAACCAATCTTGCCATCATCACAAACCAGCGGCGCTACAATCTGGAATTAGTGGCGAAGTCAGGGCTTCGTGTCCCGCAAAGCCAGATTACATATGCTGTGCGTTTCCGTTATCTGCCAAAGGCTGCAGCTGCTGGTCCGAATGCCGCATCAGCACCATTGATTGCAACGCCGCCAGAGCTTTGGAACCGCGCATACAGCTATGATGGCGCGAAGGCCAATGTGCCCGAGGAGGTGTTTGACGATGGCAAAGCAACCTATTTCCGCTTTGCTACGGGATCATCTGCCCCGGCTATTTTCAGCATCACCCCCGATACAGGCGAGAGCGTCGTGAACTTCGCGGTGCGCGGGCCATACACCATCGTCGAACAAATCGCGCCGCAGTTCGTCCTGCGACATGGTAAAGAAGTCACGATCATTTTCAACGACGCTTATGCTGTGCCAACGCTCGGTGCGGACGCGCCAAGGCAACGCGCGACGAGGAAGAAATGTGGTCTGTTTGGCTGCAAATCGATGGAGGCAAAGCCATGAGCCTGCTTAAGTCCGGCAACGCCGACCCGCGCGCTTCTATGGATGCTGAAACGCTTAATGACGCCAATCAGCAGATATTATCGCCAGTTGCCCTGCCAACTGGCTTGTCGCCGGGGATGAAGCTTGGCGTGGTTGGCATCGGCTTGCTTGGCGTATTGACCTTCACCACTTTGGCCACAAGCCGAAGTGATGCAAACCAAAATCCGGCGCCGCCCGTTGCTGCAACAAGCGCTACCGTCATTTCGCAAGGCGGCCTTGTGCCGCAAGCGACCTTGCGTCCGGGGCCCCCAGAACTGCCGCCTCCAGTCCTGGTCCCACCGCCAATGATCGATACCAGCGGATCGGCATTAGGCTTAATCGGGCCAGCAACGGTTGGCGCAAACCGCTTTCAATCGCCGGGCGTCGTGGTTGATACGACAAAAGGTAGCGTGGCCTTGTTACCGCCTACACCAGGACTGGCAGGCACGAAGGGCGAAGACTTGAGCGCAGAAGACAGATTTTCTGACCGGGTTGCCGCTGGCGAGAATGCGCCTGTACGCGCGGTGCGCATTGCGAACAGCAGCTATACCGTGCCGCAAGGTGCAATCATTGCTGGCGTTCTTGAAACCGCCATCAACTCCGACTTGCCGGGCTATGTGCGTGCGGTCGTAAGTCGCGACGTCATGGGCTTTGACGGACGGCGCGTGCTCATTCCAAGCGGCAGCCGCCTGATTGGTCAATATCGCTCTGGCCTAACTGCTGGACAATCGCGCGCGTTCATTGCGTGGACGCGGTTAACACGGCCTGATGGTGTTACCATTTCGCTTGGCTCTCCCGTCACCGACCCGCTTGGTCGTGCTGGGCTTGGTGGCAAAGTGGACAGCCATTTTCTTAAACGGTTTGGCTCTGCGATCCTGTTATCGGTCGTGCAGTCGGGCTTAGGGCTTTTGCAGCAGGGCGGAAATGATGTCATTGTCCGCACTGCCGATGATGCCAAAAGCGTTGCTGGAATTGCATTGCAACGCGACATTAACATTCCGCCTACGGTGAAGGTCGCGCAAGGCACTGCGATCCGCATTTTCATCGCCCGCGACCTGGATTTTTC
>JAZKGS010000063.1:86987-88732 GCA_040385805.1 Pseudomonadota bacterium
CCTGCAACCCGCGGTGAGGTAGCACTTGCGATCCGCAAGCACCGGCTTCAGGACATGACGCTGGCAAGCTATGTCGAGCAGACCGCTTTTCCATCGGCAAACGGTGCGGCTAACGATCGCGATGCGCATGCGTCGTTGGTTCAGCTGCTGCAGGGACAGGACTATCTTGACTTTTTCCGGGCGGCTGTTGCGGCGCGCAAAACAATCCTGATTTCGGGCGGTACGTCGTCGGGTAAGACAACATTGCTCAACGCGTTGTTGAAGGAAATCCCGAAACACGAACGCGTCATCGCGATTGAGGACACTCCCGAGATCCGGCTGGGTAGCGACAACGCAGTCGGACTGGTTGCGGTCGCGGGGGACCAAGGTGAGTCCAAGGTTACCGTTGATGACCTGCTGCGCGCATCGCTGCGGATGCGGCCCGATCGGTTAATTGTGGGCGAATTGCGCGGCAGTGAAACCGTTGGCTTTCTGCGTGCCATCAATACAGGTCATCCCGGCTCCATCAGCACGGTACACTCCAATTCGCCGCAAGGGGCACTGGAACAGATCGCGTTCATGTGCATGCAAGCAGGACTTGGCCTTGGGCGTGACGAAACGGTGGCATATGCGCGTTCTATGATCGACGTGATAATTCAACTTGACCGTCACAGTGGGCAGCGCACCATAAGCAAAATAGAGCTGCTGAACAGTTTCGCGGGCTAATCCGCAGCGCTTTGGAGCAAAACTTCGCCAAAACGGTTTAGCCGGCGGAGCAGGATAAAAAATATCCATTATTTTTGCCGAAAACTTGAATCGGTATGGAACTTAGCTTCGAGTTCAATGTTGTTAATTTGTCATTAACGATAGTTGGGCGCGCAATCGGAAGTGACAATCCATAAACTCAAGGAACTATCCATGCGCAAAAAACTTGCTTATCTCTCGACTGTCCTCGTTGCTGCCTTCATGGCATCTGGCGCTCAAGCCGCCCAAGTTATTGAAATTACCGGTCCAAGCGGCACATTCGGTGATAGCGAAGTTGTTTGTGCAACTGGCGCTACTGCCCCATGTACGTTTACCCGTACATTCAACTTTGTTACGCCTGCTGGCTTTAACTTAACCAGCATAGATATTTCATCAATCGCCTCGATCACCAATCCAATGACAGATATCGACTTTACGTCGGTGACGTTGAATGGTGTAAACTTTACAACCTTGCTGACAGATGAGTTCGGTGGGCAAGAGTTTCGCAATATTCTGAATCAGGGCCTTGTTGCTGGTGCGAATAACGCGATTTCTGTAAATGGCACGACCGGCGGAAATGCTGCATTTACTGGTAATCTTTCGTTTGCATCGGTTGCTGCTGTGCCAGAACCTGCCGCCTGGATGCTGATGTTGATCGGTATGGCTGGCGTCGGTTTCTCGATGCGTCGTAAAAACAAGCCTACATTGCGTGTTCGTTACACGTAATTTGGCACAACGTTAGTGCGTTTGGGTCCAGAATGGCTTCTCCTCCCGGAAGCTGTTCTGGGCTCTTTGGGCATATCTGAAATCAAAAATCGTCGCATGATATGAATTTGGTCCTGCCACTTCAAAGGTATGATTTTTATGGAAACATATTGGGATTGGTTAACCGTCATTACCTTTGCGGGGCTCGCAACATTGCTGTTGCAGCGATCAAGCGAGGAAGAACCCAGTGACGAACTGTGGCAATATGCGCCACCTGCCATTGGATGTGCTGTTACTAATTATTTTGGGAACGAAGG
>JAZKGS010000063.1:88832-90539 GCA_040385805.1 Pseudomonadota bacterium
CCAGCTTGCCAGATACGGCCGCGGACGATGGCACTTCCTCAGTCATTGGAAGGAATTCAACAGCAATGATGGGTTTATCAATCGCGCTATCCAACTGCACCTTTTGGGAAAAAGCACGCCGCTTTCCCCAATTGCCTTTCCAGCGATAAAAAATATGCGTTCCTATTTGGGAAACTTTATCAAGAGAGGAGGCCCAATAGGGCATGACGTAATTCGCATGATAATGCGTGGACATCCCTACCGAGGATTCAACCGCACCCGAGATTGCACTCGTTGCGATCAGTCGTGCTTGTTCCCATCCATGTCGGGTCGGCCTCCGGGCAAGACTGCCATCACAGGTGAATGTAAATTGGCAACCAGTTTTGCGTTCCGACCCTTGGTATACGACGCCGCAAATGGTTTTTGGAAATGCAGGATGACGCACGCGGTTGAGAATGACTTGGGCCACCGCGCGCTTGCCTTGCCCAACTTCGTTACCAGCCTCGTAGTAAATCGCCGATGTGAGGCAGTCGGATGCAGTACGTCTTCCCATAGGAAGCAACTCATTGGAAGGGAGCACTAATGGTAACGCGCGCTCAATCGGGGCGGTTGAAAACGGGAGCTGTTCGTTCTCCATTTTTGCCTCGTCGGGCAGCAGCGGCTTATAGGCTTGGGGCTCTGAAATCGACGGCAGCGCAACATTTTGTTGGGAGGACAATGTGATTTCCAGACGCGGTTCTTTGGCCGAACGATCTAGCAGCCAGAAAGTCACAGCGCTGCCGCACAGCAAAGCGGTCACCGCGAGCGCCGTTTTTGGTCGAAGCTTTTTCAATCTACCATGATCATGGACGGCCATCTTAAAATTTTTATCTCACATTATTTTCATTATAAAACAGTAAAACTATCAAAATCTACAAATTAACCAAACTAAAAATTTTGCGCTTTTATAATATTAATATAGTATACTTTTGCAAATTTTCAACTTTATTAAACATAAATATGTTGTGACACGGAGCTATATTTGAAAAACGATTTGGCCACATTGCCGCCGGGGCCTTTGCAGTCTGAGGTGCCGAGTAGCTGGTTCTCTGGGTGGAACTGGCAATCTGCCATTTTGGTCCTTGGGCTGCTCGCTTTTTGCGTACCAACGATGCAATTTGTAATGCAGAAATCTTGGGCTGGCGAGGAAGGCGCGCATGGACCAATTGTTTTGGCCACTGGCCTTTGGTTGCTCGTGCGCGAATGGCAAGATGCGCGCAGACTGGCCAAGCCAGCGCCCTTGACGACCGTTTGGCTGTTGCTGGCGGTATTGGTGCCGCTTCAGATATTTGCGCGAATCACGCAGATCGTAGAACTTGAAGGTTACTTCATGTATTTCACGATCTTGGTAGTGCTGTATGCCCTTATCGGGTTAGACGCCTTACGGAAAATGTGGTTCCCGTTGTTTTATATCGCGTTCATATTTCCGCCGCCCGAAACCTTGGTAGCGCTCATCACTGTACCGATGAAAATATGGCTTTCAAAAGCGGCCATTGGATTTTTGCAGTTGTTCAACTACCCGATCGGGGGCGAAGGCGTTACAATCTATATCGGGCAATATGAACTGCTGGTCGCAGCCGCCTGCTCCGGCATTAACTCCATCGTTTCCTTGTCCGCGATATCCTTGTTCTATATATATATGCGGCATCGTGCGAACTGGCTCTATTCGGGGTTGTTGGTGCTTCTTAT
>JAZKGS010000063.1:90639-97531 GCA_040385805.1 Pseudomonadota bacterium
GCGAGCGAAACGCCACTTGGCCGTCGCGCGGTGATGGGCGGCATATTGGCGCTTGCGTCGGGCGTGGCATATGCACGCCAGCCGCAAGTCGTGATGCCCAAATTGAAAAAGGCGACATTTGAAAAAATGGTGCCAGGGCCCTTTGGTCAATGGCAAGTGTTTTCCGACGGCGGCGTGGTCTTGCCGCCACCTGATGCGTTGCGTGACCGGCTATATGATAATTTGGTTACCAAGGCATATCAGGCCCCTGGATCACCACTTGTCATGATGCTCATGGCCTACAATAACGAACAAGATGGTGTTCTTCAGGTTCACCGGCCAGAGGTTTGCTACCCAGTCGGCGGTTTCCAGCTGAGCGAGACGCAGCGAATTGATATCCCGCTGGATACTGGCTCTGTGCCTGCCAATATTTTCACTGCTGAGGCACCTGGGCGGTTAGAACAAGTGATGTATTTCACCCGGCTAGGGAAGGCGTTTCCCAGATCCTGGCTGGAACAGCGTATCGCTGTCATAAATGCCAATCTGGCTGGCGACATACCCGATGGCGTCATGATGCGCGTGTCTATCGTGGGTATTACCCAACAACGCGCGAGGCCTATTTTAGCCGAATTTGTGCGCGAATTTATCAGCGCATCACCCGTCCGCCTGCAACAATTGCTGGTGGGTTGAATAAAAACAGGAGAACCAAAATGATGTATCGCGGACATATTATCGGGGTGGTCTGCATGGCCATTCTTCTTGCTGGTTGCGACAAGAAGCCCGAGGGGCAGGTCGCGGCCGTCGTGAACGGCGATGAAATCACATTGCAGGAAATCAATACCGAAATCGGAAATGCCAATATCCCTGCCGGTGCCGACAGCAAGGAGGTCCAAAGGGCTGCGTTGCAGCGCATTGTGGAGCGCCGTCTGCTTGCACAATCCGCCAAAGAAGACGGCCTGGATAAGACGCCTGAATATCTCATCAGAAGCCGCCAAATCAATGACGCCTTGCTGGTGCAGTTGCTAGGTCAGCGCGCTGAAAAGTCTTTTGAGGTGCCCGACCAGCAAGCCATAAACAAATATATGGCCGAAAATCCGTCGATGTTTGCCGGCCGTAAAATGTATGTTGTCGATCGTATCCAGTTCGGGCTTCCGTCGGATGTTGCCCAATTAAAAACTCTCGAAAGCGCCCATTCGATGGAGGAGGTTGCGAAGACTTTAAACGGTCTCGGCATCAAATTCGAACGCGGCGCTGCCAAGATGGATTCCGCTCAATTGGGTCAGCAACGTTTGGACCAGATTTTGGCCCTACCCGCAGGCGAACCTTTTGTGATACCCGAAAACGGAATGGTCACGGTGGCCGTCATAACAGGCGAGAGCCCTCTTGCCGGTAGCAGTGCGGAAATGGCAGCGATGGCGACGCAAGCGTTGCGTCGCAAAGCGCTGACGACGTCACTTGAGCAACGGTTAAAGCAAGCGCGAGCCAAGGGTGAGATTAAATATCAGCCCGAATTTGCCCCGAAATCCGCAAGTAGATTAGGGGCCGCTCCTGCAGCAAAATAGACGCGTCGACAATCGGTGGCGCGCAACGGTGTGCGCGCCACTGATTGTGCCTAGCACGAAGCGCTAGCGCGCGATTGGTCGTTGTTTAAGGTAGAACATGCCAGATGCCGCAACGAACAGGATGCAGCCCAGTTCCAAAACGGCATTCCACCGCACGCCAATCACATATTGCCCAAGGAACCGATCAGCATGGTGAAACGACGCCGCACGAATGACAATGAATGTACCCAATAAGCATATGCCGACTGACGCCATTTTTATTTCGACAGCCAGCCGCCGGAACGTCCAAAACAGAATGCAGGCAGCGCAGGTCGCTGCCAAGGTTAGGCCCAATATGAAAACGAACTGCACTGTCTGGCGCTGGTCATACCAGCCGCTGTAAAGGGCAACGCTGCGCCCTATTTCAGTCACTAGAGTTTGCAAATCGAGTTGTTTGTTAAAACCAAGAAAGGTCATGAAAGCTGCGACATAGATCCAAAAACGCATTTCTTTATTCGGGGACGTCCTTGGCGCGTTTGGCCCGTGCGAGACCGGACGACTCCGCGCTTTAACCGACGCAAGCCAGCAAATGGCTGCCGTCGCAAAATACGCAAACACGCTCGTCCAGCCGGAAAGCGTTGGATCACCGATGCCCGGTTGCCAGTCAATGTTAATTGTCGTCTCCCTTCGACCACGAACTCGAATGCACAATAATTTGCCTGCCCATGTCGCACTTTTAACTGAGGAACCAGAATGAAACTACTTTTCGCTTTGTCCGGCTTCCACAAACATGAAAGAGGCGCAGAAGTTGCGTTAATGTCAGTCGCTGATGCGCTGGCAGCAACGGGCGACGATGTGACCGTAATGGGGTCAGGCGCGGTTCGTGCGGATGCCGCCTACACATTTGAACATGTGGGTGCGACGTCGAGAGAACATTTCGAGAATTGGCCACAATTCCCTCCGTTTCGAAGCGAAACCGCATGGGAAGATGCCAGTTTTGCTGCAAATCTGCTGCGCAAATATGATCCTGGCGACTATGATGCCGTCGTCACGTGCGCGTTTCCATTCACCCATTGGGCTTTGGGGCGGCCAGCCAGAAAAAAGCCGTTGCAGATATTTGTAACGCAGAATGGCGACTGGCCAGCTTACAGCAATGTTTCAGAATATCGGACGTTTTCGTGCGACGGTTTGATATGCACCAATCCCGACTATTTCGAGCGTAATCAAACCAAATGGAACTGCGCGCTTGTGCCTAACGGCGTAGATCTTGCGCGTTTCCGACACGGGGCGGGGGATCGCCGCCGCTTCGGCTTTCCGGAAAATAAGAAAATCATCCTGATGGTCAGCGCCTTCATTGATAGCAAGCGGGTGTTGGATGGCATAAGAGCAGCATCGAAGCTGGATGACGCATTTCTGGTGGTGGCGGGTGACGGGCCATTACGTGATCAGGCGCAGGTGTTGGCAGACACGCTGATGCCAGGCCGGTTTTTACGTGTTAGCCTGGCGGCCAAGGACATGCCTGAATTATATCAATCTGCCGATGTCTTCCTCCATCTTTCGCTGCTGGAATCGTTCGGCAACGTATTTTTGGAGGCATGGGCCAGCGGACTGCCGATCGTAGGGCATGATACCGACCGTTTACGCTGGATATTAGGCGATTATGGCCAGCTATGTGACACGCAGGATGAAGTACAGCTCACAAATGCCCTTGAAACCGCTATTTCATCACCCTTGCCGGGCATGAAAAGCGGCATCGAGCGATTTGCTTGGTCAAATATCGCGCAAGAATATCGGCATTTTATCATTAGCCTCCAACGCTAGCTATCGATTGGCCAAATGCCGGAAATACTGAATGGTCTTTTCAAGCCCATCGCGCAAATTCTGTTGCGGTTCCCAGTCCAGCTCGCGGCGTGCAACCGAGATATCGGGCTTACGTTGCGTTGGGTCATCCGATGGCAAAGGCAGTTCAACCAATGATGATCGCGCCCCGGTCATTTCAATGACGATTTCGGCAAGTTGCCTTATGGTGAACTCGACCGGATTTCCCAAATTCATCGGGCCTGTCACGGAATCGGGTGTATCCATTAGCCGCAACAGCCCTTCTACAAGATCATCAACATAACAAAAACTGCGTGTTTGCGAGCCATCTCCGTAAATGGTGATGTCTTCACCGCGAAGCGCTTGCATGATGAAGTTAGAAACAACGCGGCCATCGGCGGGATGCATGCGTGGGCCATATGTATTGAAAATCCGCGCCACCTTTATAGCAAGGCCATGTTGCCGGTGATAGTCGAAGAACAATGTTTCGGCGCAGCGTTTGCCTTCGTCATAGCAAGACCGAATCCCGATCGGGTTGACATTCCCCCAATAGCTTTCGGTTTGCGGATGCTGGGTCGGGTCGCCATATACTTCACTGGTCGACGCTTGCAAAATGGGTGCCTTGATCCGCTTGGCAAGACCAAGCATGTTGATAGCGCCAATCACAGAGACCTTTGTCGTTTGAACCGGATCGTGCTGATAATGAATCGGCGATGCGGGGCAGGCGAGGTTAAAAATAGCGTCCACCTCAACAAACAGGGGAAAGCAAATGTCGTGGCGAAGAAATTCGAACCGCGGATGCCCCAAAAGATGCGCAATATTTGCTTTTGCGCCGGTGAACAAATTGTCCACACACAAAACCTCGTCACCGCGTTCAATCAACCGGTCAATAAGGTGCGAGCCAACAAACCCAGCGCCCCCAGTCACCAAAACACGGCGGGTAGAAAAATATTCACGAGACATGAGCGTATATCCTATTCATTTTCTTGTTGATTAAGGTAGGAACGCTGTCATTCAAGTGATTCTAACTATACTGAAAAATATATTTTTTATTGTGATTTTTGGCGGAACAAATGTTGATCGAATTTAGTTATACTTCTTTGTTCCGGTGAAACTTCACCTAAATTTTTTCTAAGCTGCGTTTGCAAAATAGCTAGGGTGTCGAAATGGCGGATGTGTTGAATTCGATAGCTTGGTTGCTAGCTGCGTCACTCTCGTTGGTGTTAGTCTATTTGGCGCTGGAGCTATGCGTAGGACTAGCGCGCGCAAACCCAAACAGCTTGAAAGCTTCGCCCGTCGAATGGACAGGCGCCATACTGGTGCCTGCGCATAATGAGGCAATGAGCATTGCAGCAACGGTCGAAGCATTACGTGCATCGGCTCCAAATTGCCGCATCGTTGTCGTAGCCGACAATTGCACTGATAATACAGCCGATCTCGCCCGTTTGGCCGGCGCGGAGGCCATTACCCGCAACAGTTCTACCCAAAAGGGCAAAGGCTTTGCGCTTGCTTTTGGATGCGATTATCTTGCCAAAGCCCCACCAGAGGCCGTGATTATCATTGATGCTGATTGCCGGCTTTCGCCGGGGAGTGCGGAAATCCTAATTGAGCGCGCAGTTCGGGGTAATCAGCCGGTGCAAGGTGTGAATTTGCTCGTATCAGGTGCGACCCAGTCGCCGCTGGCGAGTATATCCAACTTTGCCATGCTTATCAAAAATCTGGTGCGCGCTCGTGGTTTGGCGCGACTGGGAGGCGGTACATTGTTGTTCGGAACAGGCATGGCTTTTCCATGGACGTTGTTTGCATCTTTTGACCTTGCAACATCGCATGCCGTTGAGGATTTGCAACTTGGGCTGTCGCTTGCCAAGCAAAGCGTATGGGTGGGATTTGAAGATGGAGCCTTAGTAACAAGCCCCGCTGCATCAGTTGCCGATAGCAAAGGTCAGCGAAGCCGGTGGGAGCACGGTTTCTTACAGACCGCCCTCAGAAACGGCCTGCCAATGCTGTTGTCAGGGCTTTCAAAGCGATCGCGGCATTTGTTTTTCATTGGCGCACATATGATGGTGCCTCCATTGGCGATGTTGATTCTGGTGAGCTTTGTCGCACTGATATTGCTGATGATATTGTTTTGGACCGGCGCGGCTTCGGCGGCACCTGTCATATTTTTAAGCGCTTGTCTGATCTTGGTGTCCGCTATGCTGCTTGCAGCTTGGTGGAAAGCGGGGCGACAAGTGATCAGCGGACAAGCGCTGATGAAAATCCCATTTTATGTGCTTTGGAAAGTGCCTATTTACATACGCTTCTTTACCGCCCGTCAGACCGGGTGGAACCGGACCCAGCGCGATGGCGAGCAGCGTTAAGTTTTTGCCAGCGTCGCCAAATTTGAAAAATTTGTGGGCCTTCGACAAGGTAGCGACGCCAAAGCCTTTGGGGCTCGCTGCCCAGTCGGTGGAGCCATTCCAATGACGAACGCTGCATCCACAGCGGTGCCCGCTTTTTGGCACCAGTCAGAAATTCAAGCGACGCCCCGATGCATAACGCTACACCGCGCGCGCGGCCAAGCTGGGCGATTTCGTAGCAGCAGATCTCACTTTGCGGTGCCCCAATGGCAAAGAAGATAATGTCTGCTTCGGCATGTTCGACAAATACTGCGATTTCCCGCCGCGCCGCCTGGCTCCGTCGCACCCCCATTGGGGGTTGATGGAACGCCCAAATATGTTGTGGATACAATTTGGCGATCTGGGCGTGCAAGTCAGCGTTGCCACCAATTACTGCAATACGCCAACTTCTTCCGACCATTTCAAGAATCTGCCGCGTCAGATCGCTCCCTGGAACAGGCTCAAGGGTTAATCCTGACCGCGCCGCCAACAGGCTTAGAACCCGGCTATCGCAAAGGGTGATATCTGCCTTTTCATATGCGTTGCTAAGCATGGCATCATGCGTGCGATTCAACGCGACTATGTGGTCCACATTTGGAGTGACAACATAAGAAAATGTGTGTTTTCCGACGAGCAGGGTAATTTCCTGCATGGCGTGCGCCGCATCGATGTTATCGAAATGCAGCCCGAGAAATTCGGTTTTAACACTGTCCTGAAACGAAACGGGCATTTGTACCGTCATACGGGTCATCGGGTGCTCAGCCTACCGAATAGGCCATTTGACGGCAGTTCGCCGGGCAACAGGTCAACGCCAAATCTCGTTTGCGCATCCTTTAATCCGGTGCGAGCCTCATTGACACAATCCGACCGCACCTTGCCGCAAATTTCCGCGTAAAGCTGCCAGCCGCTGATGAGCGCGGGCGCAGACCGCGTCAATTTTCGCGCAACCGATACTGCCTCGCGTTCGCTGTTATGTGCCAATAAATACTCCGAATATGCGCGTGCGAGTGGCTGGCTCTGCTTGTTGTTTTCCATGCCCTGGCCGAAAACCCTGCGCGCATTGGTTTCGTCGCCCATTGCGTCGTAGATTTTGGCGGTCAGTTGCCACAGACTAGGTCGGTCGGGGCATTCCGAGGACGCGCGCTGCGCCGATCCCAACGCATCGGCATATTTGCG
>JAZKGS010000063.1:97631-102809 GCA_040385805.1 Pseudomonadota bacterium
ACGACAGAATATTCCTGCCATAAATTGAGCGCGTTTTTTATATCTGTGCTTGTTGCCGCCTTATCCGCCAGAACCGACGAGACCAAACTCATCGCTTTGTCGCTACCGCCCGTCTTGAAGAGAAAATTGGCTTGGTCCAATCGGAGCGCCAAGTCATCTGCGCTAAGCTGGCTCAATGCCGCATATTGTTTCGTCATTTCTTGCGGATTCCGCAACGCGCGATAGATTTCCAAGCGAGTCAGCGAAATTGCCTGCGTGTTGGGCCGCGAACTTTCAAAACTGTCCAGGATCCGCGCGGCTTCCTCCGGATTGCCCGCAAGGAAGGAAGCTCTTGCCTTTAACACGACGCCGCCTTCGTTCAGGCGATCAATCGCCAATATCTCGTCAGCACTCTTTGTCGCTGCTGGATAATTTCGTTTAATCAGCGCGTGTAGCCCGCGGATTAAAAGCGCATCGGTCTGATTAGGGTTTAGCACCAGCAATTTGTCGGTAGCTTCAAGCGATTCAGCAAATCTGCCAATGCGTAAGCCGATTTGCGATACTGCCTGCAACGCTTCTGGATTGCTGGGGCTCAGGGCCAAAGCTTCACTGTAGGCCATAAATGCACTGTCGAACGATTCAGCCAGATATTCGATTCGTCCACGTAGCAGGTGATACTCGGCGATATCATCGCGCGCAGCGATGGACTTGGCGATGGATTTGCGGGCCTCTGCGAAGCGGTTTTGATCCAACAACAATTCGGCCTGTGCGGCATGTTGCGCAGCATCCACTTCTGAATCTGCGCAACCGCTGATCGCTGTAGAAAACATCAATAAGATTATGACCGAGGCCAGTTTGGTCGAATACTTGCGAATGGTTCTGCCCTCGAGTTGGGTTCGCAACAATTATCCAGATGCTGCCCGCAACCCAACCAGCATGTCGACGCTTTGTTCCGTTTCAATGTCGTCCGAAGCTGGCTTTATTCGTTAAATTTGCGTCCCCGCAATCTAGTGGACTGAAGATTTGCAACAATTTGGAGCACGGACGGAACAAAATAATGGCTTAGCTGTTTGGGTGTATCGATTAGCGGATAACAGGGATGGTTCAGACGTCGGCGAAGTATAACGCGCGTCTTTCCGACAACCTCATGTGCGCTGCATAGTCCAAAGTTGGCGTATTCTATGCCATAGTCGACGAAGTACTGGAGATATAATGACCCGAATTTGGATCATCTTAGCATTAATTCTAACTGGGTTCACCACATCACAAGCTACAGCGCAAACCGCCGCTGCACCAGCTGCGCGCACGGCTGGGGCGGCGGCTGATTATCGTATTAATGCCGGGGACCAGTTGGAAATTTACGTATGGGGCGAAGAGCGGCTTCAGCGCGAAGTGAAAGTGTTGCCCGATGGTACCATTGCATTTCCACTGGTCGGTCAAATTCGGGCGCAAGGCGCATTGCCGTCCGAAATTGAGGCGCGGATCAGTAACGGTCTGAAAACGCAATATCGGGGCGAGGTTCCGCAAGTAACAGTCTCGGTAGCTTCGCCCAGTGGAATGCAATTTTCGGTCATGGGCCGAGTCAAGGCTCCCGGAACGTTTACGCCCGGCAGATATGTGAACGTTTTGGAAGCGCTGAGCATGGCCGGCGGACCAAATGAATTTGCTAATCTCGACAATGTTCTGATTATTCGCAAGGCCGGTGATCAGCTTGACACGTTCCGTGTGCGGATTGCGCCTTTGTTTAAATCAGGCGCTGATAATGGTGACGTCCTGCGCGCGAATATTCAGCGGTTGCAGTCGGGCGATACGGTCATTGTGCCGTGAGTTTGGCAGTTCGTCACATTCAGCAAGCGGGTAAAGCCGCTTGTGCCTTGCTACCAGCAATCTTTATTATGCCGACGGCTACCTTTGCGCAAACTGAGCCAAGAGTCACCATCGATGTATCGGCTAATGGAACGGCTGAAAGTAACCCATTTTTCGAAACCAACGGTAAATCTGCTTTGTCGGCCAATCTCCAGATTGATCCGCGCGTGTATTGGGAAGACGAAAAAACGAGTGTGGTGGTTGACGCAAATTTGCGCATGACTCAATATTTGCAGCGTTACGGGAGCGATATTGGTGCAGGTGTGGGTGTTCGCGCCAGCAGGCAATTAAATACGCGCACGTCATTAAATGCCTCTGCCGGATTTCAATCATCGCGTTCGAGGGTTCAGGATTTTTTCCTAGGGAGTCTGAACGCGCCCCTTGATCCAGTCGACTTTCCTGACGTGACGTTTACCGATGCTACCGTGGCGGGCCGCCGCACCAGGGTCCAGACACTCGATGCCTCGCTTGGTCTCGACCATATCTTGAGCGAAGATCAGACTGTTGGTGTGTTCGCCTCGACCTCCTATTCACGTTTCAGCGGTTCAGATCAATCCGACTTTCGCACTGGAAGCTTAGGTGCGCGTTATCGCCGCCAAGTGTCGGAGCGGACAAGTGTCACGGCAAGCCTTGTCGGCACAGTTGCGGATTATCTTGGCACCACCGACGGCGATGCGCGGATCCTTAGTCCGCAAATTGGGATTGAAAACAAGATAAATGAACGGGTTAGCTTTACTGCAAATCTAGGCGTGGCATTTGCCTCGGTGGATGATGCCACCCAAGTATCACGAAATAAAACTTATCTGACTGGCGCGGTATCGATTTGCGATAAAGGCGTAGTTTCTGCGATTTGTGCAACAGCATCCCGTAGTGCCGAACCTACTGCCTTAGGCGGTATTCGTGCGGTTACAAACTTGGCGATGGTCTTCGATAAACAACTTAGCCGCAAAGACCGGATCATATTATCAGGACGGTATGGCCAGACGAGCGAAAGCAGCACATCTTTGGCTGTGTTGGGTGCTCGTAACACTCAGGTCTATGGCGTGTCCGCGACCTATTCGAAGGAGCTCACTGAACGGTTATCGTTCGTCATGAGCCCTAGCTTTAGCAAAGTGGTCGAAAGGCGTCTGCGTGATGAAGCCAATTACGCCATCACAATCGGCATTAGATTAAGACTTGGAAAGCTGCGTTAATGGACAATTACGCGTTTGATACACCGGACTCAGAGCAAAGTTCGAATAGCAATTTCATTCAATTGTTGCCGGTTATTTTATGGCAACGCAGGTGGTGGATCATCATTCCGGTACTGGTTGGCATTCTTGCTGCCATCGTCGCAATTGTCATGATTTCGCCAGTATATCGTTCAAATGCCGTGATGCTCGTCCAATCGCCGCAACTGCCGACCGAAGTCATCGGCGCAGACGAAGGGGACGTTGTCGACCGCCGGATCGCCCGAATTCGGCAGCAGGTGACTGCTCGTCCGGAATTAATTGCGCTGATAGAACGGCATGGGCTTTATGACTCCGAGCGCCGCTCAAACCCACTTTCCGAAGTCATTGAGGACATGCGTGAGGCGATAACGTTGACGCCGTCGCAATCGACCTCGCCCGACAACGCAGCTAACCAAAAGACTATCGCGTTTGAGCTCGCGTTTGATTACCGCGAACCAGCCGCAACACAGGCTGTAGTACAAGATCTGATGAATCGGATATTGGAACTCGACGCGAGTGGAAATGTCGAGCAGGCGGCAAACACTGTTCAGTTTCTGACCGATCAATCGACAGAACTGGAAACGCAAATCGCAGATATTCAGGGTAAAATCGCACAGATAAACGCACGAAATGGTGGTGTATTATCAGCTGGAACCATGGTCGTTGGCGGAGCATCGGGCAGCTACGATGTCCAGATTGCCGCGTTGCAACGCGATAATCAATCGCTCGTCCAGCAACGGAACGTCGCGCAGACCAGCGACATTCGTGACCCTGTAGTGGCCGCCGCTGAACAACGGCTTGCATCAGCGCGTGCAATCTTTTCCGAAACCCATCCTGATGTCGTCGCGGCGAAACAGAATCTGGTTCAGGCACGGGAATTGGCGAAAAGCAACACCCGCAAAATCCCGGTGGATACCATCGACCAGCAGATCGCATTTAACAATTCGCAAATTGCAGCGTTACGCGCGGCAAAATCCGGCGAACAGGCACAAGTGAATTCGCAACTTTCGTCGCAGGCACGCGCGCCTTTGGTCCAGCAACAAATCGCTGACCTTCAGTTGAGATTAACGTCCGTGAATGACCAGTATGAAGAGGTTCAAACTCGGCTGTTGGCTGCACGCGCCGGCGTGCGCGCCGAAGATGAGCAAATGTCGGAACGTCTTTCTGTGGTCGAGCCGCCTGTTATCCCCGATAGCCCCAGCTGGCCAGATCGCTTGCTACTAGCGCTTGGTGGGATTGGCGGCGGGTTAGCGCTTGGTCTGGTGCTGGCTTTTGCCATCGAACTGTTCCTTAGGCCAATTCGCGGGCCAGCCGCACTAAACAATATCATGGGTGCCACACCGCTGGGTGTCATCCCCGTTGTTACGCCCAAGAATGTTAAAAAGCGCAGATGGTCAAATTTCGGCTTTTCGCGCGTACCAGAAGCAAATTAAGGGTATCTTATGTCGATTGCGGTTGCGACAAGCATTACGGGTTCACTGCCATTACAATTTGATAGCTTGCCAGTGTTTACCCCGGATCCCGCGGTTTTGAGCGATCAGCTCATTGTCGGGTTGAACAGCCGTGACAGCAGGTCACGTGCGTTCAATTTGCTGCGGACTACTTTAGCCAAGCGTATGAAAGAGAAGGGACACCGGCTAATCGGCATTACCTCTGCCACTCCATCGGCCGGAAAGTCATTTCTATCGCTCAATTTGGCGGCCTCATTATCTCGGGTGACGGAGGAACCTGTGATTTTGGTAGACCTCGACTTGCGACGCGCGTCTGTTGCCGATGGTGTTGGCATGCAGGTGAAACGGGGCGTAAGCGATTTCCTGAATGGTGAAGTGACTAATCTGGCGGCGATTGGATCGCGCGTCCACGAAACACAACTGATTTTGTTTCCCACCAAAACCGTGGCTAAACACACCGCCGAACTCATTTCCGGACCAAATTTTGAGAAGTTTATCGCTCATCTGCGGGAGGACACTGGTAATTCAACTATTCTTTTTGATCTCCCTCCTGCGTTTGCGAACGACGATGCGATGCTAATCCTTAGTCACCTTGATGCCTATATGATGGTCATCGACAGCGGAAAAACTAATGCAAAGCAAGTGCAGGATGTCCTGGCCATGCTCAATCC
>JAZKGS010000063.1:102909-108889 GCA_040385805.1 Pseudomonadota bacterium
TATTATGCGAGCAAATAACATTAACAAGGCATTTTTTCCTCGACCCCCCGCCGGGTCTTTTGATCATCAACTTCTGAAATATCCGTCACGCGACAAACGCACTATATTATATGCTCTGTCGTTTGTTTTGGATGTTGCCTCGATGTTCGGCGGTTATGGTTTGGCGCTCCTGGTGCGTGAACCGCAATGGCTGGAGTCGGGCAGTCTTGCGTTAATCATATTAGCTGTGCCAGTGTTCATTATGTTTGCGATTGCACGAGAAGTGCAATCCGAAGAATCGCTAAACAGCAGATTACTTGCCATCCAGCGGGCGCTTGGTGCCCTTCTTGGCACTGCCCTTGTCGTACTCGGTTTAACGTTTCTAACGGGATCCGAAGACTTGTCACGGCTTGGTTTTTTGGTCACGTTCGGCGGTGCGGCCATCTTGATCATACTTTCGAAATTTCTTTTGGACTGGGTTTTCAAACGGATTTTAAATGGGTCGGCGACTACAACGATATTATTGTTGGACGGTTTGCATGCGAAACCCGAGCAGGGTGTCGAGGTTCTGAATGTTGGCGAGGCGGGGCTTTGGCCCGACCTCAATCGACCAGAAATGATCGACAGCCTGTCGCGGATAATTGCGTCTTATGACCGCGTTGTCATTGCGTGTCGATTTGACCACCGTGCGGCCTGGGCAACATTTTTGAAGGGACATGATGTCGGAGGGGAAATCCTGCTCGACCGTGACCTGCTTCATGGCGCTGTGGCGGTTGGCCAATATGCCAATCGGGACACAATCATCATTTCGCGCGGGCCATTAAACTTGGTCCAATGCATCCAAAAGCGTGCATTAGATATCATTTTGGCGTCGCTTGCTTTATTGTTTTTAGCGCCGTTATTATTGCTCGTGGCGTTTGCGATTAAGCGTGACAGCGCTGGCCCGATATTGTTTCGGCAAATCCGCGTTGGTCAAGGGAACAGGCAATTTGGTATTTACAAATTTCGGTCCATGTACACCGATCTTGGCGACCATCGGGGAGATAGGTCGGCGTCCCGCGATGATGACCGCATAACCCGCATTGGGCGCCTCATCCGCAAGACAAGCATCGATGAACTGCCACAGTTGCTAAATGTGTTGCGCGGTGAAATGAGCCTCGTTGGACCACGCCCTCACGCCCTTGGATCCCTCGCAGGGAATGATCTCTTCTGGCAAGCTTCGAAACAATATTGGCTAAGACATGCCCTGAAACCGGGCATTACCGGATTGGCGCAAGTTCGGGGTTTTCGTGGCGCTACCCAAGAGGTTAGTGATCTTGAGCAGCGAGTCCGCTGTGATCTGGAATATCTCAGCACCTGGTCCATTGGCCTGGATCTGATGATATTACTTAAAACACTTCGAGTAGTTGTTCACAAAAACGCATATTAAATGAAATTGTATTTTATACATTTGCTAATAAAATGGGGGCGTGAATAATAATTATGAGATTTGTCGGCCTTATAATTATATTCCTATCCTTTCCGTTCTTTGTCTATTTTTTAAAATCAAACCCCCAAAAGCGAGTTTGGGCCTATTTTGCAATCGGATTTATGCCATTTGTCATGGGTTGGCTCAATCTGGATGCGGCGATCATCAACTATGCAAGTTGGCCAGGTCATACCAAAGGCCTCATTATTACCATCTTGGATTCGCTTGCCCTCGCCATCATCGTGACAAGTATTGCGCCATTGAAAAAACTTCCGCTTTTGGGTGTATTTTTGGCGTATCTTGTCGCGGCCTTTCTTTCGGTGGCGTTTTCCAACCAACCAGTAACGTCTAGTTTTTATGCCTTTCAATTGGCGAGGGGGATTCTGCTGTTTGTCGCGGTTGCGTGCATCATGCGTGATCCTCGGGCCATCCACTGGCTGGCTTATGGCCTTGCGGCCGGGGCAATTTTTCAAGGTGTGGTTACCATTGAGCAGCGCTTAACTGGAGCGGTTCAGGCCGCAGGAACCATGGGGCATCAGAATCTATTAGGTTTCATGCTGCATTTTGTAACTTTGCCGCTTATGGCGCTGTTGCTCGCCGGAAAAATGCATAAGATCAATATGCTAGGTGTTCTGTTCGCGTTAATCGCAGTGGCCCTAGGTGCATCGCGTGGCACGGTGGCGTTTGCCGCAGTGGGACTATTCATCCTATTTGCACTATCGATTGCGAGACAAGTTACAGGCCACAAGTTGAAAATGCTGGGATTGGCAGTCCTCGCATTTGCGGTCGTGGCACCATTGGCCCTGAGTACGTTAGAGCGGCGGTTTGGTGGGTCGCCAGTGGAAACGGGCCTTGACAGCGAAAGGCAGGCGTTTGAACGGGCAGCCAGCAACATGTGGTCGGACAATCCGATGGGCGTTGGCGCCAATCAATATGTTTTGGTTGCCAATACGCAGGGCTATTCCCAGCGCGCTGGCGTCATTTGGAATTTCGGTAGCCGTTCGGCCCATGTCCATAACCTGTATCTTTTGGCCGCGGCAGAAACGGGCTGGATCGGCTTGTTCGCTTTATCGTCGCTTTTTGGCTGGGTCATAATAAGGGGCGTGGCATTTGCCTTTGGCAATCGGCGTGATCCTAGGGCAGAGATTGTTCTTGGTGCCACCGTTGCTGTGCTGGCGGCCGGGTTACATTCATTATACGAATGGATATTTGTGACGTATCAAGTGCAATATGTGTTTGCTATTTCGCTCGGAATAATTGCGGGTATCATTCGCCAATCAAACACAGAAAAGCGACAGCGGCGGCAAATGGCCGCAAGACGCGCTTTTCAAGCGCAGCGTGATGCCGAGAATGACACGTTAAACAAAATGCCCTTGTCGTCGCAATGAAGGGAAACGAACATATCCCTGTTCCGCGGCCCGTTGCGTTCTGGAGCTTAGCCCATAAATTTGTACCGGCGCGGCTTCAATTATTTGGCACTGCCGGATGGGTCGCTACAGCCTTTATTTTGCAGCAAGCAGTTCGGTTGGGCTCTAGCGTAGTGCTTGCGTCTTTATTGGCACCCGCATTGCTTGGCACTATGCTGCTGATTAACACTTTGCGCACCGGCGTCGAACTTTTGACCGATGTTGGGGTTGGCCAAAATATAATCAACAATCCGCGCGGAGGTGAACCCGAATTCTACAATACGGCTTGGACGATCCAGATATTACGAGGCGTCCTTCTCACAATATTGGCCCTGGCATTGAGCGTGCCTGTTGCCCAGATATACGACAATGCCGAGTTGAAATATTTGCTGCCATTTGTCGCGCCCGTTTTTTTCATCGCTGGCCTGATGTCGCCATCGCGGTTTCTTTTGCAAAAGCGGATGGAGGTCCGAAAGGTCGCGACCTTCGACTTGGTTCTGGGCGCAGTTGCTGCAATCGTTCAGATTGCCGTGGTGGCTTATTCGCCAACGATTAACGCACTTATCTGGGGTCTGATTGTTTCCACCGCGATTTCGACAATTGGCAGTTTTTACATTATCGATTGGAGAGGTCATAAACTGCAATGGGATATGCCTGCGGCAAAATCCATTTTGCATTTTGGCAAATGGATCTTCCTATCGACGTTGATCTACTTTCTCGCGATGAATTTTGACCGTCTGTATTTTGCAGACGCCATTCCGCTCGCTTTGCTTGGTGTTTACGGCATCGCACGGACATTTTCAGATACGATTATGCTGCTGTTTCAGCATTTGGGTAATTCGCTTATCTTTCCCAAAATCTCTGCGTCAGCGTTGCGCGGGGCAGATTTACGGCGCTCGATCGGACCAATGCGTATGGTAATCTTGCTGGTTATCGCAACGGCACTGGCAATTGGGGTATCCGTCGCCGACCAGTTTATATTTCTGGTCTACGATGCGCGCTATCATGCGGCCGGATTTTTCCTCACAGTGTTGTTATTCAGCACATGGTTTTCGACCCTCTCAACAATGTCGGATGCGCTGATGATGGGAGTTGGAAAGCCTTCAAGTGTTGCGCTGAGCAACGGTGTGAAGCTTGCCGTCATCGTTGCATTGCTGCCCTTTATTCTCACTAATTTCGGCATTCACGCGGCGCTTGTGGTTTTTGTGCTGGCTGAAATTGTACGCTACGGGGTGTTGATGTGGCAGACACGTAGCCAGGGCTTGGGCTTTGCACGACAGGATATCCTCGCCACGATGTGCTTTGTTATTCTTGCGTTTGTGTTTCGCGAAACCTCAATGTGGGCCGGGATAACAGGTGGCATTGATGCCTGGATAGCGCAGGCAAGCATTTCCCATGTCTGAAACAATATCCCCGGTCGGGCTGGTCGCCATTGGTCGCAACGAAGGCGACAGATTGAAGCGCTGTTTGCGGTCGGTCCCTGCGCACATTCCTGTCGTATATGTCGACAGCGCATCGACAGACGACAGCGTCGCATTTGCGCGCAATATGGATGCAACTGTAGTCGAACTGGACATGGATAAGCCGTTTTCCGCAGCGCGCGCGCGCAATGAAGGTTTTGCAAGTCTACTGAAACAGCATCCAAATATTGCCTTTGTCCAGTTTGTGGATGGCGATTGTGAACTGGAGCCGGATTGGATTGATAGCGCCGAAGCTTTCCTTCGAATGCACCCATCCATTGCAGCCGTGTGTGGGCGCAGGCGTGAACGTCACCCAACGGCCAGTTTTTATAACAAAATGTTCGACGATGAATGGGACACACCTATTGGGCAGGCGGATGCGTGCGGCGGTGATGCCTTCTTCCGTGTCACAGCGTTTCAGGCGGTCGGTGGCTATGATCCTGCTATGATCGCAGGCGAAGAGCCTGAACTATGTCAACGGCTTCGCACTGCTGACTGGCAGATATGGCGTCTGGACGCGCCAATGACCATTCATGACGCAGACATGCATCACTTCAACCAATATTGGCAACGCACGATCCGCAGTGGTTTTGGATATGCACAAGTTTTTCATAAAACACGAGCAAGTGGGGGTGACATGTTATATCAGCGCGAAGTGGGTAGCGCCTTGTTCTGGACGGTTGGGATAGGGCTTGCTGCGACCTTGGCGGCGCTGGTTTTCGGCGCGATGTCGTTGGCGCTGGCTCCTGTTATTTGGATTATGCAGCTATTGCGGCTTGGCCGCCGGCAGGGATCGGCAAAGGCTGCACACATGCTGGTTGGCAAGGTCGCTGAAACTATTGGCATCGTTCGCTTCATATCATCGCAGATGCGCGGTCAGAATGCCGGCGCTATCTTTTACAAATGATGCAAATTACTAATGCTAGGCCTTTTTCTTCAATATTGCGTGGAGTTGTTTGCGGATAAGTGAGCCGCTCAAATGCAATTGCGCTTGATCATAGCCTTCTTTGGCCAACGCAACTTCCAGATGCCTGATATTTTGGTAACAGCCTTCTCTAGCCAATTGGAACGCCCGAAAAATGATATCATTCATCGCGCGCTCCACGCGATGGCATCGTGTTCATTCGTGTGTTATGGTCTTCCATATAATTGGTCCGTATATGTGTGCTAGTGTCCTCGATCGACCCGGGGGCGCGTTACTTGTCGGACCTTAAACGCGCGGTTTAAGGTTTTGTTCACCGTGATTGGTGGCTCGAGGGGTTAATCCGTGGGGATACGCTTGTACCGTATTGGGTCAGCGCTGACGGTTTGTCTCATATCATGTGCGAACAGGAACAATTATGTTACAAATCGGTTGAACATATGTTCGATACACGGGGATTTTTTATGAGCAGCATTTGGTTTTTGACCGCTACGGCATGGGCCAGTGTCCGCACATTGCCGGTGTCTGATCAGCTTAATCGCCGGGAGCGTTTTTGATATGGGCATGTCAATCGCTACGAACTTGGGCAGAATAAAGGTCGGCATTGCGGCTATTGCAGCAATCGCTGTGGTTTCGGGCCTTGGAAGTACGCCAACTGGACAGCGTTTATTCGCCCAATTTGGCATTAGCGATTCCTTGGCGCGCACTGCTGATGCGGCGCAGCGTGCCGCGCAAAATGGCAGCA
>JAZKGS010000063.1:108989-123101 GCA_040385805.1 Pseudomonadota bacterium
GGCGGCGGCGGAGGTCCCGATGGACCTGGAACCGTATTGGTGCCCCCGACAGCTCCTCCGATCGCAGCGGCTGTACCAGAGCCTTCGACTTGGGTATTGTTGCTGATGGGTTTTGCCGCGGTTGGTGCGTCAATCCGTCGTAAAAATACCGCGCGGGCCTTAACGCCTGAACGGGTAGGTATGTGCGCACCAACTTAATAATTGCAGTATCGCTTTTATGCTCAACGGCTTTGCTCGGTCTCTCCGGCGTCAATTTTGCGCCATCGCTCTCTTCTGAGGTCGAAGTTAGTCCGAAAGCCTCGCCTGTCGACCCCCCCCTGCGGCGCAACGGACAGCGCGATTTTATCTCCCGAAGCGAGGCAAATTTGCTGGCTGCGCGCAAGCTTGTTCCCAACGGCACTAAAAGCTTGCTCGCGGTCCCGGCCGGGATGCGCCATGGGGATTTTGTCTGGAATGAGGACGGAACACCAAAGGGCGAGATAGCGATTTGGGTGGATTTACGCCGCCAAATGATATCAGCCTTTCGTAACGGCCATGAAATTGGCACTGCGGTGATTGTCTACGGCGCAGAAAAACACACCTCGCCCGAAGGTCGCTTCCCTATCTTGAATAAGCGACGCCATTATCATTCCCGAACATATGACGCACCCATGCCAGCGTCTTTGTTTATCACCAATGATGGTGTTGCTTTGCACGGCAGTCCAATGTCCAGCCGACGTGCGTCGCATGGATGTATTGGTTTGCCGGTGGCCTTTGCGGAAAAGCTGTTTGACGCAAGTGAAGTGGGTGACATTGTAGAAATTACCCGTTCTGTGCCAACCAAAGGCGACCTGCCCCACCCGACATAGTTAAATTGCGTTATCCATATGGCGCCACGATGTTTTAGCGAAGCCGCGGCATTCTGTGGCTTATGGTCGCAACATCATCATTCAATAAGCCCGTCAAGGTCTCGGCAAAGCTAGCGATGTTGGCGGTAATCGTATCATTTCTTACCGGAATGCAAGGGCGAACGACCGATTTTGAAAATCGAGTTCTTAATAGTCACAACCACGAGAGACGTGCACTGGGTTTACCGCCGCTTAAATGGGATGACGAACTTGCGCAGCGCGCGAAAAACTGGGCGGATCATCTGGCGGTGAACGGAAAATTTGAACATTCTCCCAATGTGCCAGGCCAGCCCTTGGAAGGTGAGAATATTTGGGGCGGGACCCCCGGCGCATATTTTCCCGAAGACATGGTTGGCCTCTGGATCGCCGAAAAAGCCTATTTCGTGGAAGGCGTGTTTCCCGCGAACAGCAAAACCGGCCGTGTCCAAGACGTCAGTCACTACACGCAACTTGTCTGGCGCCGAACTGGCGCGGTAGGCTGTGCCATGAGCAGAAGCGGACAGGAAGAAATCATGGTATGCCGCTATAGCGAACCGGGCAATGTCCGAGGGATCGACCCGATTGCATAATGGAATAGGTCGCTAAAACATCTTTACTGCTGCATCTTTGCGCCGCCCGACCATAAGATAAATTGAACTAATATTTCATATTAGAAAATTCCATAGCCATATTCTGCACTGCAATCCAATTGCCGCGTTACCCGTTGATCTGACATAGCCAACGCATGTTGAAACTGAGTTGAGCGCATGAAGAATACGGCACGAGCAGTGGTGATTGGCGGCGGCGTTGTCGGCGTTAGCACTTTATATCATTTGGCCAAAATGGGGTGGAGCGATGTTGTCTTGCTTGAGCGCAAGGAACTGACGTCCGGATCAACATGGCATGCAGCCGGGTTGTTACCGCTTTTCAATTTGAGCTATTCCGTGGGCAAGCTGCATCAATATTCGGTGGCTTTATATCCCACCTTGGAAGCCGAAACAGGCCTGCATGCTGGCATGTCGCAAGTTACCAATATTCGGCTGGCAACGACCAAAGACCGGATGGATGAATATCATTATTACGCCGGTGTTGCCCGAACCATTGGCGTTGATGTCAACTTCCTGACGCCCGAACAGGTCAAGGATATTTGGCCGCTTGCCAATATGGACGGCGTCATTGGCGCGATACAACATCCCGATGACGGCTATATTCAGCCTGCAGATCTTACGCAGGCGTTGGCAAAAGGCGCGCGGCAGCGTGGGGCAACGATTTATCGCAACACCACCGTTACAGGAATCGCGCAGCAACCGAATGGCGAATGGCTGGTCTCGACTGATCAGGGTGACATCACTTGTGAGCATGTCATATCCTGTTCCGGCAACTTTGCGCGTCAAACTGGCGCGATGGTTGGCTTGGATATCCCGGTCATACCCGTCGAGCACCAAT
This sequence comes from Pseudomonadota bacterium, assembly GCA_040385805.1. Classification (GTDB taxonomy): domain Bacteria; phylum Pseudomonadota; class Alphaproteobacteria; order Sphingomonadales; family Sphingomonadaceae; genus Sphingorhabdus_B. The sequence continues at coordinate 111,302 of JAZKGS010000063.1, forward strand.
ATCTTGTTACCGAACAGCATCCCGCGATCATGGAGCGGAAAAAGGCTGGCCTGCCGGAAATGGGCGTACTGCGCGAATCCGATGCAAGCTATTATATGCGTGAGGAAGCAGGTGGTCTGTTGCTTGGCCCATATGAGGTTGGTGCACCTGCTTGCTATGTTGATGGCCCTGCCGCGAATAGCGAATATGAGCTGTTCCCCGACGCACTAGAACGGCTTGAACCTTATATTGTGGCGGCAATGAACCGGGTGCCTGCCTTTGGCGAAGTGGGCATCAAAAAAGTCTATAATGGCGCAATTGCCTACACGCCCGACGGGTCGCCGATAATCGGACCCGCATGGGGCCTTAAAAATTTCTGGCTGAATGAAGGTCATAGTTTCGGGATCACGGCCGCTGGCGGCGCGGGCTGGCAATTGGCACACTGGATTGTGGATGGCGAACCGACGATCGACATGATGGGTGTCGACCCCCGTCGCTTCGGCGATTATGCGGGCACGGGCTTTCTGGTTAAAAAGAATGAGGAGGCCTATGCCAAGGTCTTTACGGTGCATTATCCTGATGAGGAACGCGAAGCGGGGCGGGCACTGCGACGTACGCCATGCTATGATCGGATGAAAGCACTTGGCGCGGTGTTTGGTAGCGTATTTGGTTGGGAGCGCCCCAACTGGTTTGCGCCTGCTGGCTATAGCTTAAGCGAAGCTGCTCTCGACAAACCCAACGTGTTGTTGAACGATAACCATCCCGTGGTGCCTGGCGAGCCAGTCCGTGAAAAATGGTCGTTCCGCCGCTCCAATTATTTCGAACATGTCGGAAATGAATGCCTGCACGTTACGAAGCACGTCGGTATTCAGGACATGAGCGCCTTTGCCAAATGCGAGATATCGGGTCCGGGGGCGGAAAGCTGGCTTGACCAATTGCTGACAAACGCTGCGCCGAAAAAGGTTGGCCGCGTAACCTTGTCCTATCTGCTCACGCAGAAAGGCGGCGTCCGCAGTGAATTCACCGTATATAAAGCTGCACCGCACCGATATTATCTGGTGTCGGCGGGGGCCTATGAACGGCACGATCATGACTATCTGAAAAAGGCCATGCCAAGGGACGGTTCCGTCAATTTTGAACGGCTGACAACGTCCATGGGCGTGCTGGTGCTGGCGGGGCCGCGATCGCGCGACGTGCTCGCGAAGCTTACTAATACAGATTTGTCCAACGAGGCCTTCCCATGGCTGACAGGTAAGAAAATGAGCATTGGCCTAGCGCAGGTAGATGCGTTGCGGGTAAACTTCATCGGTGAGCTGGGTTGGGAAATTCACCACCCGATTGAAATGCAGAATTATATTTTCGACCGGTTGATGGAGGCTGGCGCCGAATTCGATATCAAGCCATTCGGCATTCGCGCGATGACGTCTATGGCGCTGGAGAAAAGCTACAAGCTTATCCCGCGCGAATTGTCGGTTGAATATTCGGCCTATGAAAGCGGCTTGGACCGATTCATCAGCCTCAAAAAACCGTCATTTTTCGGACGAGAAGCGTTACTGGCGTGGAAAGAAAGCGGCAGCGCAAACCAGTTGGTCACGATGGAAGTGCATGATGTCACCGATGCAGATGCACGCGGGTCAGAGCCGATTTACCTTGGTGAAGACGTGGTCGGCCGCGTCACGTCAGGTGGCTATGGCTGGCGCGTTGGAAAGTCGCTTGCCCTTGCAATGGTCCGTCCAGATTTGGCGGTCCCGGGCGCGGAATTGGACATCATCATTCTGGGCGTTCGGCATAAAGCAACGATCGTAACGGACTCGCCATTTGACCCCGAAAACTTGGCACTCAGGAGCTAATTACGTGTCGCACTTCGCCCCGATCGCCAACTGGCTTGCCCATGACCGTAAAGGTTACACGCTGCCGCGTGAATTGTATGTCAGCGATGAAGCGTTCGCGTTTGATACGCAGGTCATGCTCAAATCGGTGTGGTTATATGCGTGCACCGTTGCCCATGTAAAAAATCCAGGTGACTTTTTCGTGTTCGAACTGGCGGATAACTCGATCATCATCGTGCGTGGACGCGATAATGAGGTGCGGGCATTCTGGAATAGTTGTCGGCACCGCGGGGCGAAAATCTGCCTTGAACAACGGGGGCGTGCGCCACGGTTGATGTGTCCATATCATCAATGGACTTATGGCCTTGACGGACAATTACTCGCCGCGCGCAGCATGGCAGAAGATTTTGATAAGTCGGATCATGGCCTGTCGCCTGTAATGCTGGAAAATGTCGGCGGGCTGATCTTCATCTGCCTCAGCGATAATCCGCCGCCAATTGATCGTGTAAAAACCGACATTGTTGACCAGATCGGGATGTATGATCTCGAAAAGTTGAAGGTCGTCGTTCAGGATAATTATGTCGAAGACGCCAATTGGAAGCTGGTTATGGAAAATAACCGCGAATGTTACCATTGCGATGCAGGCCATCCTGAATTGATAAGCGTGCTTGGGACCACTGGCTTCGGCAAAGACACGCCTGCGGATGGTGCTTTACAGGCCAAGCGCGATCAATGGCGCGATATGGGCATTGACCGCGATCTGATAGAGTTTCCCGATGGTTGGTGGCACCGGGTTGCCCGATTGGCCTTGGCCAACGGAGCGGTGACCCAATCTATTGATGGTAAGCTTGCCTGCCAGAAATTGATTGGCCCGTTTGCTGAGCCCGAAACCTCAAGCCTATCGGTGTGGACTCAGCCCAATAGTTGGCATCATTTCTGCTGCGACCATGTCGTGACATTTTCGCTGACGCCCATCGCACCTGACAGGACATTGCTGCGGACGAGCTGGCTCGTGCATGAGGACGCGATTGAGGGGGTCGATTATGATCCCGATCATTTGGCGGCATTATGGCGCAAAACCAATGCACAAGATGGGCATTTCTCCGCGATCAACCATCGCGGGATTGCCAATGACGGCTATGTCCAAGGGCCGTATGCACTGGAGGAAAAGCTGGTTGACGATTTCAAGGCTTTTTACGTGAGCCGCGCGAAAGCTGCGCTTGCGCAGGCGCAATCATGACTCGTTTCAGCGCGCTAAGCCTGTTCACCAAGGCGTTCAGCGGGCATCAGAATTGGCCTGAGCAATGGCCCGACGCTGCGCCCAAGCCAGCTTATGATGCAATTATCGTTGGCGGCGGCGGCCATGGTCTCGGCGCGGCATATTACCTCGCCAAAAAATACGGCATTACCAATATTGCGGTGCTTGAAAAAGGCTGGATTGGTGGAGGAAATACCGGACGAAACACGACGATCATCCGCTCCAATTATCTGTATGACGAAAGCGCGCATCTTTACGATCATGCCGTGAAATTGTGGGATGGCCTCAGTCAGGAACTCAACTACAATATCATGTATTCGAAGCGCGGCGTCATGATGCTCGCGCACAATGTGCATGATGTGCAAAGCCTGCAGCGGCATATTCATGCCAACCGGCTGAATGGCGTGGATAATGAATGGCTGACACCCGAACTGGCAAAGGCTTATTGCCCGCCGCTAAATATATCGCCCGACGCGCGCCATCCGGTCTTAGGGGCGGCGCTGCAACGGCGCGGCGGCACTGCGCGGCATGACTCGGTGGCGTGGGGCTACGCCCGCGCTGCGGCTGCTTTGGGTGTTGATATCATTCAGAACTGTGCCGTAACGGGTATTCGTCGCGGTGCCGATGGCGCGGTAGAAGGTGTGGAAACCACGCGGGGCTATATCGCCTCCAAGCGCGTTGGCGTTTCGGCGGCAGGTAATACGTCGGTGATCATGCACATGGCGGGCCTCGACTTTCCGCTCGAAAGCTACCCGTTGCAGGCTCTAATTTCCGAACCGATCAAGCCCACGTTCCCATGCGTGGTAATGTCGAACACAGTCCACGCCTATATGAGCCAGTCGGATAAGGGCGAGTTGGTGATTGGCGCGGGAACGGACCAATATGTCAGTTATTCGCAACGCGGTGCTCTGCATATCGTAGAACACACGCTAGCAGCCATCTGCGAGATTTTCCCGATTTACCGGCGTATGCGAATGTTGCGGACATGGGGCGGCATTGTCGATGTGACGCCGGATCGTTCGCCCATATTGGGCAAGACGCCGGTCAAAGGGCTTTACGTCAACTGCGGTTGGGGCACCGGGGGTTTTAAGGCGACGCCGGGTGCAGGCGACTTGCTGGCCTACACGATGGCAAAAGATGAACCGCATAGGATTAATGCCCCCTTCAACCTTGACCGGTTCCGTAACGGGCGGCTGATTGACGAAGCGGCAGCCGCCGCCGTGGCGCATTGAAATGATCCTGATCCACTGTCCATATTGCGACGAAAAGCGTCCAGAGATTGAATTTGCGAACGCAGGACAAGCGCATATTGCGCGCCCGCTTGACCCGTCCGGGCAAAGTGATGCGGATTGGGAGGCTTATTTGTTCATTCGCGCCAACCCGCGTGGCAGGCACCATGAACGATGGCGGCATACACATGGTTGCGGGCGTTTCTTCAACGCGGTGCGCGATACGGTGACCGATAAATTCGAAACAACCTATAAAGCCGGGGAGCCGCGCCGATGAGTGGCTATCGCCTTGAAACTGGCGGCCGGATTGACCGCAGCCTGCCGGTTGTATTCAGCTTTGACGGTAAAGCGTATCAGGGTTTTGCGGGTGACACTTTGGCGTCGGCTTTGCTCGCCAATGGTGTCATGCTGTTCGGCAGATCCTTTAAATATCACCGCCCGCGGGGCGTAGTTGCGGCGGGTAGTGAGGAACCAAATGCCCTGATTTCGGTCAATCGCGGGCCGGGTCGTTTCACCCCGAATTTGCGCGCTACGGGGGTCGAACTCTACGCTGGGTTGCAAGCGTTCAGTCAAAATCGTTGGCCATCGTTGGCGGTGGATTTTGGCGCGATCAATGACCGGCTGGGGATGTTTTTTCCGGCAGGTTTTTACAACAAGACCTTTATGTGGCCGCGTTCATTTTGGGATAGAGTGTATGAGCCAGCCATCCGCAAAATGGCGGGATTGGGCGATGCGCCGACTGCTGAAGATCCAGATGATTATGCGTCAACCTTTGCCCATTGCGACCTATTGATCGTTGGCGCAGGACCCGCCGGTATCGATGCCGCGCTTGGTGCTATGGATTCCAACAAGCGCATTATACTGTTGGACGAGCAGGGAGAACTGGGTGGCGGCGCATTGGCCGATCCTGCATTATGGCCTTGGCTAGAACGCAGCGTCAAAGCGCTCACCGAGGCGCCCAATGTAAAAATCCTGACCCGCACGACGGGGTTTGGCTTTTATCATGACAATTTCATTGGCGCGGTGCAGCGACTGACCGACCACCTTTCGGACATTCCCAATACGCCGCGCGAGAAATTATGGCGGATTCGGGCAGGCGAAGTCGTGCTCGCGCAAGGGGCGATTGAACGACCGCTTGTGTTTGATGGCAATGATACGCCCGGGGTGATGCTGTCATCAGCCGCCAAGGTCTTTGCCAATCGTTATGGCGTTGCCATTGGCAAATCTGTTGCCTTGATGGCCTCGCATGATAGCGGCTGGAATGACGTCTTTGCACTCGCCAAAGCAGGCGTTGCCATATCGGCAATCATTGATGTCCGTGAAAGCGTGGAAAGCGCGCTGCTGCATGAGGCAGATCGGCTAGGCATCGATGTTTACCTCAACCACAGCGTGATTGGCGTGCATGGCCGGCATAGCGTCAGTTCTATCCAGATATGCGACAATGATAACTATCTTGGTCGCCGGGTCGATGCTGATGCGCTGTTGATGGCTGGCGGGTGGACGCCGAGCGTGCATTTGTGGTCGCACAGCAAGGGTAGTTTGAAATGGCGAAGCGACCTTGGCGCTTTTGTCCCGGATGAGCCAAACGAAAATACGCGTTGTGTCGGCGCATGTTCGGGTGATTGGGAAACTGGCAACGGCGCGGTGATCGATATGTTGCCAACGCCAAAGGATGACTTTCGGATAAAGGCCTTTGTCGATTTCCAGAATGATGTGACGGCCAAGGACATTAAGCTTGCGGTGCGCGAGGGCTTTCGCTCCATCGAGCACATTAAGCGGTACACCACCAATGGCATGGCAACCGATCAGGGCAAGACATCTAACCTTAACGGTTTGCAGATTGCGTCGTCCGCGCTGGGAAAGCCTGTACCTGACATCGGGCTAACCAGCTTTCGTCCGCCTTACACACCGCAAACATTTGGCGCATTGGCTGGCCATGCCAAGGGCGCGTTATTCCAACCGACGCGGACAACCAATATCGATAGCTGGGCGCAAGCACATGGCGCAGTATTTGAATTGGTCGCGCAATGGCGACGGGCGCGCTATTTCCCTAAGCCACATGAAGATATGCATGCCGCGGTGAACCGCGAATGCGTTGCTGTGCGGTCGTCGGTCGGCATTTTTGACGCGTCCACGCTAGGTAAGATTGAAGTCGTCGGCCCCGATGCCGCCGAATTCCTCAACCGCATGTATACCAACCCGTGGAAAGCACTGGAGCCGGGGCGTTGCCGTTATGGGCTACTGCTGAAGGAGGATGGTTTCATCACTGATGACGGCGTTTCGGCACGTCTTGCGCCGGATCGGTTCCACCTGACCACTACAACCGGCGGCGCGGCGCGCGTGCTGAACATGATGGAGGATTATCTCCAGACCGAATGGCCCGACCTTGATGTGTGGTTGACCAGTACGACCGAGCAATACGCCGTAATCGCCTTGCAAGGCCCCAATGCACGTAAAGTCCTTGAACCGTTGGTTGAGGGAATTGATCTGTCCGCAGAAGCATTCCCGCATATGGCAATCCGTGAGGGCACAATATGTGGGATAGAAACGCGTCTGTTTCGGGTAAGCTTCACCGGCGAGCTCGGATTTGAAATCAATGTGCCCACGACTTATGGCCGCTTTGTATGGGAACAATTGATGGCGCAAGGGGCACAATATGACATCACGCCTTATGGCACCGAGGCTATGCACGTTCTGCGCGCCGAGAAAGGGTTCATCATTGTCGGGCAAGATACAGACGGCACAGTAACGCCATTTGACGCTGGCCTGGACTGGGCGGTTGGGAAGAAAAAGCCTGATTTTGTCGGCAAAAGATCCATGGCACGGCCTGACATCGTCGCGCCAGGCCGTAAGCAGCTGGTCGGTTTGCTGACCGACGACCCGAACATCGTTCTCGAGGAGGGCGCGCAGATTGTGGCTGACCCCAATCAGCCAATCCCGATGACGATGATTGGTCATGTCACATCGTCATATTGGAGCGAAACGCTTGGCCGTTCGATTGCGATGGCGCTTGTGGCAGGCGGGCACAAAATGACCGGTGAGACGCTGCATATTCCTATGCCGGACAGGACGCATACTGCCAAAGTCAGTGGCGTTGTTTTCTACGATGCGGAAGGAGCACGGCTGCATGTCTGAGGTCCGCATCCGACATGAGCCTGTGTCTGAAACCCCATTTGTGGCGGATGGCATCTGTATCAGCCTTGCTGCGCCGATGCGGCGATCTTCGCTACGGGCGCGCGATCCAGCGCATTTGGAAAGGCTTTTAAAGGTCACGCTGCCAAGTAAAATTGGTGCATCCCAAGGCGGCATTGCCTGTCTTGGCCCCGACGAATGGTATCTGCGCGCCGAAGTGAGCGCGAATATCCCGGAAGGGGACGGGCTGCCCATTGCGATCACTGACATTAGCGATCGATCCATTTGCCTTATTGTCGAAGGTCCGCGCGCGGCAGAAATCTTGATGTCGGGCTGTCCACTTGACCTTGACCATTTTGCCGTCGGCCGGTCCACGCGGACAATATATGAAACGGTTGAAATCATCTTGATCCGCGACGCCGAACACTGTTTCCATGTGGAGGTCTGGCGAAGCTTTGCGGATTGGTTGTGGGTATCGCTGACAAATGCTGCCAGCCATTGACGAATAACACAGCACCTTGGGGGAGGGCGCATGGCTGACTGGGAAAAGGCAATTGATTTAGGCCAGTATGGCCACTCCAACCGCAATTGGGGCGGAATGCACATCAACCCGGCGGTGTTTTTCCCAACTGCGGTGATTTCGCTTGCTGTCATCATGTTCAGTCTGTTTGCACCAAAAGCCTCGGCCGAGCTCTTTGCCACCTTGCGCAGCGGTGCAGTCTCTCATTTTGACGGCTTCTTTATGATGTCCGGTAATTTGCTTTTGCTGTTTTGCATTGTCGTCGCATTGTCGCCATTGGGTAAAATCCGCTTGGGCGGAAAAGGCGCGACGCCCGATTATTCGCGGCTGTCATGGTTCGCTATGCTCTTTGGCGCTGGCATGGGCATTGGCCTCGTTTTTTATGGGGTGGGTGAACCCGTTACCCATTTCACCTCCGCAATGGCAGGCGGTCCTTCGGCGCCATTGGGTGGAGCCATTGGTAATGCCGATGCCGCAAGAAGCATCGCAATGGCGGCTACCATTTTTGACTGGGCGCTTCATCCTTGGGCAATATTCGCGGTGACGGGTCTCGCGCTTGCGGTCTTCCACTTTGATTTCGGCATGCCGCTGTCGATGCGCTCGGCATTTTACCCATTGTTCGGCAAGACCGTCTGGGGGCGGACGGGGGACGTTATTGAGGTGCTCGCTGTGCTGGCGACCATATTCGGGCTGGCGACCTCGCTTGGTCTTGGCGCGCAGCAAGCGATGGCGGGTATTGTGTTTCTCTACGGTGTAGCAAGTTCGCCGGTTACGATCCTGTCGCTCATTTTCGTGATGGCGGGGATCACATTTCTGTCAATCCGCGGCGGCATTGATCGCGGTATCCGTATCTTGAGTGAGGTGAATTTGTGGATCGCCTTTGCGTTGTTGGTCTTTGTGTTGACCACTGGATCCACCTTACAGTTGTTGGGGGACCTAGCGAGCAACATTTATCATTATCTCAGATTGCTCCCGGCATTGTCCAACCCAGTGGGACGGACCGACACCGGTTTTTACAATGACTGGTCGGTCTATTATTGGGCATGGTGGATAAGCTGGGCCCCATTTGTCGGCATGTTCATGGCGCGCATTTCCTTGGGCAGGACGGTGCGGGAATTTATTGCTGGTGCCATGATCGCGCCAAGCTTGCTTGGCATATTATGGCTGACCATATTTGGCGACGCCAGCATCGCGCAAATAATGTCTGGCAATGCGGCCGATCTGGCCACCGCGTCGCTGGATACGCAATTATTTGTCCTGCTTGGTGCGTTGCCGTGGGCGCAATTTACATCGTTTGTTGCGATTGGCCTGATCCTTATCTTTTTCGTGACAGGTTGGGATTCAGGGACGTTGGTCATCGATACCATGACCGCAGGCGGCCGCACGGACACGCCATTACGGCAAAAGAGTATCTGGCTGGTCGCAGTTGGCGGCATTGGCGTTGTCTTGCTATTGAGCGGTGGTCTAACGTCACTTCAGGCGGGGGCAATCGCCACTGGTCTGCCTTTGGCGTTGGTGCTGCTGTTGATGTGCATTGGTTGTCTGAAAGGCCTGCTGGCCCTGCGCCGGGATGCAGTGGGCACCGATAAGGTTTGAAATGATGCGCTGGCCATCCCTGAATGATGCAAGCATGCAACGTAACTGAGATATAAGCCTGCCATATCGAAAATGCATGGGACTATTACGTAAAGTCTCGCATAGCCATTAGCAGGGGCAATGTTAGCCATCGGCTATGCCTGCGCGCTTGGGAGGGCGGCTGCATGAAACTGCCACAGGAATTTGATCTACACGCGCTTGAAGTTTTCGTGATGACCGTTGAGCTTGGCGGCATGTCGCAATGCGCGGTCTATTTGCAGGTCACCCAGTCAGCGGTTTCCCAGACCATCGCCAAGTTGGAAAGCGGCATTGGTGCGTCATTATTCGACCGAAGTATGCGGCCATTGGGTTTGACCGCAAGTGGCAAATCATTGTTTGCGCGCGGTCAAAAGCTGATCGCGCATGCAAGGCTGACATATGATGAGGTGCGCGAAGGGGCCAACCTGCCTATTTCGAGCATCACGGTGGCAATGTCATTCAGCCTCGCCAATCAACTGACCGCGCCAATCTTGCATGATCTGGGGGCTCGCGCTGGCCGTTGGAACATCCGTTCAGGCATTTCGATGGAGCATCAGGGTGAATTTCTGGCCCGGGACATTGATATGCTCGTAACTGGCAGCTTCAATCTGGAACATCGCGATACCGTCGAACTGCACCCTGTTTTTGAGGAAAGTTTCATCCTCGTATTCCCAAAGGATTTTCGGGAGCCATTGGATCTGGTTGGCGTGCCATCATCTTTACCGTTCATCCGTTTTTCACGGCTTACGGGCACAGGCCAGCAAATTGAACGTCAGATCGTTCGGATGAAACTGAAGCTACCACAGATGGTTGAAGTGGAATCGTCGCATCAACAATTGGCATTGGTGGCCGCAGGGCTTGGCTGGACGATCACCACTCCGGTATGCTTGGCGGCTGTGCCTGAATTGCTGCCGCAACTGCGCGCTGAACCGATGACGCGCGGCCGTTTCTCACGCGCGGTTCAGGTTGTGGCGCGGATCGACGAATTGGGTGACATACCAAGGCTGACAGCGACATTGTGTCAGCAGGTTTTGCAGGAGAAAACCTTCCCCCCGCTGATCCAAGAATATCCCTGGATGGAGCAGCAATTGGCGTGGCCAACCGCCACGGCAGAAGGCGAAGAGTTGATGGCATGATCCGGGGGATATGGCTTACCATACTGATCCTGTCTGCCGCTCCAATCCATGCAGGTGTTCCAAGCGTACCGGGCGTCGATGCCCCTGAACTTGCGGCCTTGGGCGATTATGGCGTTGGGTTTCGCACCGTCACACTGACGCACATGAACCAGCCGGATGTCGAAAGCGACGTTGCTGGCGGAGATATTCCGACCGTTGATCGCATATTGCGCGTGGATATTTGGTACCCTGCAACGGTGCGGAAAGGCGCGAAAACGATGCTCTATCGTGGAAGCTTATGGGCAGAGCCACCGCGCCCGCCCGTATATTTTACGCAAAAGGGCATCGCGGTCAGCGGCGCGAAGGCCAAAAGTGGCAAGCATCCTTTGCTCATTGTCAGCCATGGTTACAGTAACAATCCAGCCGTGATGACCTGGTTGACCGAAAATCTTGCGTCCAAGGGCTATGTCGTTGCGGCCATCCATCATCGCGACCCAAACCCTTATCTTGTTTCACCCGGCACCCGCGCCGCGCCGAATTTCAATCGACCGCGCGATATCGTTTTCGTTGCAAATGGCCTTCGCGCAGTTTTGGGCGACCTTGTCGATGCGGACAACATGGGGCTGATTGGCTATTCGCAAGGCGGCTATGGCGTTCTGACGGCTGGCGGAGCAACGCTTGATCCATCGGGGCCGAATATGGATCTGGTCGCAGGCGACTGGCTCAAGAAATTCGCGCGCGGCCGTGCCCAAGCCGATACGATGAAATTGGCAGGAGTGAAGGTTGTGGTGGCGCTGGCACCTGCTGGCGGTGCGCCCGCAAGTGCATGGGGAGTGGAAGGCCTTGCTGCGCTTACCGCGCCCTTGCTGCTGATCCAGGGGGATAGCGACCCCGTAGTGGATTACAAAACCGGCGCACTTGCGGTCTTTCAAGGCGCGGTGAACAGCGATCGTACGTTGCTAACTTATAAACAGGCGGGCCATGCGATTGCGTTGAACCCTGCGCCGCGGGAAATGCGCGGGTCTGTATGGGATATGGATTGGTTTGAAGACGCGATCTGGCGGCAGGACCGGGTTAATGCCATCAACCTGCACTTCATCACGGCGTTTTTGGCAGTCCACTTG
>JAZKGS010000064.1:0-4412 GCA_040385805.1 Pseudomonadota bacterium
TCATATTTGCCAGCCTTTGGCTTGCCCTTATGCTTGAACCGATCGGGCGAATAACTTCCGCCCTCGGGCAATTCAAACCGCAACGAACCTGAAATCGGGTTCGCTTCCGCCAAGCGAAGTTCAAGCCGCATACCGGGCCGATATTCCTGCCGCGTTTTTTCGCCGATCAGCGTCTGGCTAGCCTCGTCGTAATGGAAGTAATCTTTACCCAAGGTTGACACAGGAACCAAACCGTCGCCGCCAATCCCTTCGACTGTCGCGAAAAATCCAAAGTTCTGGACACCAGTTATGCGCGCCTGAACGATTTGTCCGACCTGCGCCGACAAATAGGCTGCAATGTAGCGGTCGGTCGTCTCGCGCTCTGCTTCCATGGCACGTCGTTCGGTGCGGCTGATCGCCTCTGCGGTGGCGGCAAGCTTCATAATCGCAGCTTCCGTCAAGCCAGTGATTGGTTCAACGTCCTTCAACTTTGGCTTGGGCATTTCCAGGCCATAAGCGCTGACCAGCGCCCGGTGGACGATAAGGTCTGCATAGCGGCGGATTGGCGAGGTAAAATGCGCATAGCTGCCAAGTGACAATCCGAAATGGCCAACATTGGTCGGACCATAATATGCCTGTGTCTGGCTGCGAAGCACAGCTTCCATGATTTGCGGACGGATCTCTTCGTCGATGATCTTCTCAAGGATCGCATTAAACGTCTCGGGCTTTATCACCTGGCCAAGTGCGAATTCGATGTCGAAGGTTTTGAGATACTCTTTAAGCGCAACAAGCTTTTCACGGCTTGGCGGCTCATGCGCGCGGTAGATCAACGACGATTTCTTCGCTTCCAACGCCTTGGCTGCGGCAACGTTGGCGGCGATCATGAAATCTTCGACCAAACGATGCGCCTCAAGCTGCTCGCGTTCGGCAACGCCAGTGACGCGGCCCTGTTCGTCCAACGTAATCCGCTTTTCCGGCAGGTTCAGCTCAAGCGGGCCACGTTTGTGGCGCGCCAACGATAACATCCGCCAACACGCCCAAAGCGGCTTGAGCGCCGATTCCAGCAATGGATTTTCCATCTTGCCGTCAATTGCTGCTTGCGCATCTGGATATGGAATATTCGCGGCAATCCGGGCGACAGCACGGGTAAAACGCCATGACGTCACTTGTCCGGTCTTCCCGATGGCGAGGTGGCATGCCAGCACAGCGCGATCTTCCCCTGCCCGCAGAGAGCATTTGTCCGATGACAATGCGTGCGGGAGCATGGGGACGACTAGGTCAGGAAAATACACGCTGTTCCCGCGCTTCGACGCCTCATGGTCCAGCGCGCTGCCGGGGCGGACGTAATAGCTGACATCCGCAATCGCTACGATCGCGTCAAAACCGCCAGTATCGGCATTAGGCGTGGCCCAGATGGCATCGTCAAAGTCGCGCGCGTCGCGTGGATCGATGGCGATGATCGGCAAATGGCGAAGATCTTCGCGATGGTCATCCGTAACCGGCAATTCGCGCACCCGCGCTGCTTCCCGTTCAGCCGCCTCAGGCATTTCAAAGGGAATGCCAAATTTGTGAATAGCAATCAGGCTGAAGCTTTTTGGCGCGAACGGGTCGCCAAGGACCTGCGTAACCCGCGCGGATTTCTTATGTGCGTTGCCCGTCAATTCGGCGAGCACCAACTCGCCAGCCTTGGCGTCGCCAACATCGCCAATTTGCGTGTCAAAACGCGCTTTCTTGTCGACTGACTTCAGCCAAAATCGCCCATTCTCGCCGCCTTCGACAACGCCCAGGATCTGCTCGCTACCTTTGGCGAGCTTTTTCATCACATGCGCAACCCAGCCATTGCCCCGCTCCTCGGTGCGCGCCAATATGCGCTCGCCAATGCCCAAGGCACCACGCTTGCCTTTGTTTTCAATCACGCGGATTTTGGGCAGAGGAATGCCTTCGGCTTCCCAATGCTCGGGCACAGCGACCGCATTATCGCCGTCAATTGCAACGATCTTGAGCACGGTAACCTTCGGCACGCCGCCCATTTTGTGGAAGGCCCTGCCCGGGGCCATGTCGATCAGCCCTTCATCGGTCATGTCCTTCAACAACGCCTTTAGCGCTATTTTCTCATTACCACGCAAACCGAATTCTCGCGCAATTTCGCGTTTCCCAGCAGGGTCTTTCGACGTCTTGATAAATTCAAGGATTTGGTCGCGGGTGGGAAGGCCTTCAAATTGCGTGGATCTGGTCATGGCTTAATAAGTCCGCCCGATCAAAATCCGTTCCACGGCTGGCTCGCCGGTAAAGAAACAAGCGCCGTCTGCGGGACCAGCTTCAATTGGACTATTTCGCATGGTAAGCTTTAGCGCTTTGAGTTGCGTCACGATTTTGTCCAGCGCCTCGCCGCTCGGACGCGACCATTGCACCTCGACCCAGCCAGCAAATTTCGCTTCATCGCCAGCAAAATGCTTAACGAGATCGGTTACATCGCGGCGGATATTGGATTCTAGCCGATCTTTTGCCTCCGCATATAAACCACTCTGGATATCCTCCAGCAATGCTGAAGCCGACGCCACGAATTCGCCCCGTGGCGTAAACGCCGTGGCAAGCTTGCCATCGTCCTTGTACAATCGGTCACGGCGGATGACAGCGGCCTTGCCCTCGGCCATGTCGCGCGGTCCGACCTCAACGATAATTGGCGCGCCTTTCTTGACCCATGCCCAGCGCTTGTTTGAAGCTTTTGCTGCCTTTGTATCAAGCAACACCCGCAATGGTTCGCGAAATGCATTTAGCGCCAGCAATTCCGAACGCAGACTGCGGCAATATTCCAAGACAGCTTCGTCTTCATCATTATCACGCAACATCGGAATGATGACGATTTGATGCGGCGCGATTTGCGGCGGACAGCGAAGTCCATCATCATCACCATGCGTCATAATAACGCCGCCGATCAACCGCGTAGACACACCCCAGCTTGTCGTATGCGCGAACTGCTGATTGCCTTCTTTATCCTGATATTTGATGCCCGAAGCTTCGGCAAAGCCGGTGCCCAGATAATGCGACGTGCCAGCTTGCAACGCCTTGCCGTCCTGCATCATCGCTTCAATGCTGTACGTCGCAACAGCACCAGGAAAACGCTCATTCTCTGGCTTTTCGCCAGCGACCACCGGCATAGCCAGCGGGCCTTCGGCAAAGGCGCGATACATTTCAAGCGCCCGCATCGTTTCCTGCATCGCGTCATCACGGTCGACATGGGCGGTATGCCCTTCTTGCCACAAAAACTCGCTTGTACGCAGGAACATGCGAGTCCGCATTTCCCAGCGGACCACATTCGCCCATTGATTGACCATCAATGGCAAGTCCCGCCAGCTTTGCACCCAGCGGCTCATCGCTGCGCCAATCACAGTTTCAGACGTTGGGCGGACAACCAGCGGTTCTTCAAGTTTTGACGCTGGATCGGGGATCAATTTGCCATTGCCGTCGCTGACCAGACGATGATGCGTGACCACCGCCATCTCTTTGGCAAAACCTTCCACATGGTCGGCCTCTTTTTCAAAGAAGGACAACGGAATGAACAACGGGAAATAGCAGTTTTCCACACCCGCTGCTTTAATCTCGGCGTCCATCAGCTTTTGGATGCGTTCCCACATGCCATAGCCCCATGGCCGAATGACCATGCACCCGCGCACACCCGATTCCTCGGCTAGATCAGCCTCCGATATCACTTCCTGATACCAGCCCGCGAAATTTTGCGCGCGCGTTACGCTTAAAGCATGTTTTATCAAAATCTTACCTACTTCTTTATGGATTTATTATGAGGCTTGGTCAGCCGCCATTTTATCGATTTGTGCCTGCAACGCAGCAATTTGCTGTTTGAGTTCAGCGACCGTTTCATCGCGCTCGGGCTTTTTGCCGGCGAGGTTGCTCAAATTAGGCATCAATGCCTCCCGCGCGGTCCGCATGAATTCGATATTCTGCTTTGCCAAATGGCCAAAGGGACCAGAGGTGATCGCGCTTTCAATGACTTCTTGAACCTGCCGCTGGTTTTTGCGGAAATTGTCCATCGACGTTTCCAGAAATTGCGGCACCATTCCTTGCATGGAATCCCCATACATTGCGATCAATTGCTTTAGGAAACCCACAGGCAACATTTGTTGGCCGCTATTTTCTTCGTCCATGATGATCTGCGTGAGGACACCATGCGTGATGTCCACATTGGATTTGGCGTCTACTACTTTGAAATCAATATCTTTGCGGGTAAGTTCGGCTAGAAAATCAAGCGTGATATATTTCGACGAATGGGTATTATAAAGCCGCCGATTGGCGTATTTTTTAATGATGATTGGGCCATCACCATTTTTGCTGGCTGCGCGTGCCATAACTGATCCTTCCGGGAATATTCCAACCTTATTAGCATCAAGCTATAGTGCACTGCAACATCGGTGAGT
>JAZKGS010000065.1:0-22720 GCA_040385805.1 Pseudomonadota bacterium
GACGCGATCAAATCGATGGAATTGTCGATGCGCTGGGCAAAGCGATCACGCGACGGCTTTGATAGTGGCGGCGAGCATGCCGAGCGTTCGGCGCTTTTTGGCATTCAACAAGGGTCATTGGACGAGGAACTGCGTAAACGCTCCGCCGATGCGCTTATCGACATTGGCTTTGATGGCTATGCCGTTGGCGGCCTTGCGGTCGGTGAAGGCCAAGAGGCGATGTTTGGCTGCCTCGATTATGCACCCGATCAATTGCCCGCCGACCGGCCACGCTACCTAATGGGCGTCGGCAAGCCCGATGACCTTGTCGGCGCGGTTGAGCGCGGCATCGATATGTTCGATTGCGTGCTACCGACGCGCTCTGGTCGCAACGGCCAAGCGTTTACGCATCACGGCCCAATCAACATCCGCAACGCCAAGTTTGCCGAGGATCAAGGGCCAATTGATGACCGTTGCACCTGCCCCGTCTGCGCGACATGGACGCGCGCTTATGTCCATCACCTGATCCGGTCGGGCGAGATATTGGGCGCTATGCTGATGACTCAACATAATTTGCATTATTACCAAATGCTGATGGACGGCATGCGTGCGGCGATAGCCGAAGGGCGGTTTCAGGCCTTTGCGCAAGATTTCCGGCGGGATTATTTGGGGCGGTGAGTGTCACCCACCTCCGTCGTCATTCCCGCGCAGGCGGGAATCCAGCTCCGGAGCTGACGGTTTACGCAATGGCAGCGTTGAAACTGGATAGCCAGGAATTGGATTCCCGCCTGCGCGGGAATGACGAAGGGTGTGTAGTAGAGGTCAGTTTATGACCGCCATCGAACAAGCCATCGCCCGCGCGCAGGCGCACAGCCCGTTTCTGGCTGGCCTCATCGAGCGCAATCCTGACCTGATGCCGCTGATCCATGCTGGCGACTTCGATGAAGCACTTGCCAGCGCCCTCGCCCGCAATGCGGAGTCCGTTGGCACCGCGTTGCGCAAGCAACGGCAGGGCGTGGCTTTGGTCACGGCAATTGCAGATCTCGCTGGCGTCTGGGACCTGACGCGCGTCACGCATATCCTCTCCGATTTTGCCGATCATGCGCTCGATCAAGCCATTGCCGCCGCCATCGAAGAACGCGTGCCCGGTGCGCCCAACCAAGGCTTTGCCGTGATCGCGCTTGGCAAGCATGGTGGGCGCGAGTTAAATTATTCGTCGGACATCGACCCGATTTTCCTGTTCGACCCAAAGACGCTGCCCCACCGCGAACGCGACGATGTGGCGGAGGCAGCGGTGCGATATGGCAGGCGGGTCATTGAACTGCTCTCCGCGATGGACGGCGATGGCTATGTCTTTCGCGTCGACATGCGGTTGCGCCCCTCACCAGAGGTCAGCCCAATCGTCCTACCTGTTGAAGCGGCGATCGGCTATTATGAATCTTCCGCCTTGGCGTGGGAACAAGCCGCGTTCATTCGCGCGCGGGTAAGTTCAGGCGACCGCGGATTGGGTGATTATTTCCTGAGCGCGATTCAACCCTTCATCTGGCGCAAGTCGCTCGATTTCGGGCAGTTGAAGAACATCACCGCGATGACCGCACAAATCCGCGACCATTATGCCAAGGGGCAGAAAATGGGCCTCGGCTTTGACCTGAAGCGTGGCCATGGCGGCATTCGCGAGTGCGAATTCTTCGCGCAAGCCCATCAGCTTATCCATGGTGGTCGCGACCCCGTTTTGCGCGTTGCGGACACCCGCGCGGCACTGGCTGCGCTCGCGGCGGCCGGGCCGATTACGGTGCAAGAGGCGGAGACCCTGTCATTGGCCTATGTTCAATTGCGTACCTTCGAGCACCGTTTGCAGATGCACAGCGACCGGCAAACGCATGAGATACCCGCCAACCGCGACACCGCCGATGCCGTCGCGCGGCTGCATGGCTTGGCCGATGCCGATGCTTTGATTGCTGCGGTTGCGCCCATCACTGCTTTGGTTGCGGCAATTTATGACCGGATGGTGGATGCAGGTGGCAGCGAAGGGCCGCGCATGGCGGATGAAGGCCTGCCGCTTGAGGAGCAACTGACCGATCTGGGTTACGCCGACCCGGCGTCCGTGATGCAGCGATTGGCGCGCTGGCGCAGCGGCAAGATCCGCGCGATCCGCAGTGCATCGGCGCGTGATGCGTTTGAGGCGGTGTTGCCTGCGATCATGGCGGCATTGGCGCAAGCACCCGATTCTGACCGCGCGATCGCGCGTTTCGACAATATGATTGAGGCAATGCCAAGCGCGATCAACGTGTTCCGGCTGCTGGAGGCGCGACCGGGCCTGTTGCAACTGGTCGGCAATATCCTCAGCTATGCGCCGACTTTAGCTGACGATCTGGGCCGTCAAAGCCGCTATCTCGATGCGTTGATCGACACCAGCGCGATGCACTTGCCCGGCGACGTTTCTGCGTTGCAGGACGCGATGCAGCGGCGGATTGGCGATGCCGATTACCAATCCACGCTCGACATCGTCCGCGATTATGTCGGCGAGAAACGCTTTGCCCTTGGCGTGCAGTTGATTGAGGGGCGAAGCGACGCGCTGGCGATTGCGCGGGCGTATGCGCATTTGGCGGAGGCTTCGTTGCAGACGCTGACCGCAGCGACAGTGGCCGAATTCGAAAAGGCACATGGCAAGATTGCCGGCGGCGAGCTGATCATCTTGGCTTTGGGCAGGCTTGGCGGCGAAGCGTTGACGCATGCGTCGGACTTGGACCTGATCTTGCTGTTCACGGGCGATTATCTGGCGGAATCGGACGGGCCGCGTGCCTTGGGCGCAACGCAATATTTCAACCGACTGGCGCAGCGCGTCATTGCGGCGATGTCGGTGCCGACGGCTTCGGGCGCATTGTATGAAGTCGACACGCGGCTTCGGCCATCGGGCGCCGATGGTTTGTTGTGCGCGTCGGTCAAAAGCTTCGACCAATATCAGCGGGAGAATGCGTGGACGTGGGAGCATATGGCGCTGACGCGGGCGCGGGTGCTGTTTGGGTCAGCTGACGCGCGAGCGCAAGTATCGGACATCATCCACGATGTTCTGCACACCAAGCGCGATACCGCAAAGCTGCACAGCGACATCACGACCATGCGCAAGGACATGGCAGCGCATAAGCCGCCAAAGGGCGAGCTCGACGTCAAGCTGCTGCCCGGTGGGCTGGTGGATATGGAGTTCATCATTCACGGGCTTCAGCTCGACACGCATGACGGCATGAAACCGCAGCTTGGCCCCGCGATTGAAGCGTTGGTGGCGGCGGGGCATCTGCAGCCTGACTTTGCCAAGGGCTTTTCCTTGATGGCGCGCTTGCTGGTGATGGTGCGCCTCATCGCGCCCGATTGCGCGACCCCGCCCGAGGCGGCACAGTTGCTGATTGCGCAAAGCTTGGGCTTTGACGATTGGGCCGGATTGATGGATATGATTAGGGATTATCGCGGGGTTGTCATGAACCAGTGGCAAAGCCTATTTGGCCCACGCGATTTTTGAAAAGGAACGAGAAAATGACCGATATCAACGACACGCTGCCCGACGTCACCGTCGCCGACAGCGCAGGCAATCCGGTCAATCTGGCGGCGCTCGCCGGGCCGTTCGTGCTCTATTTCTATCCGAAGGCGGACACCCCCGGCTGCACCAATGAGGCGAAGGATTTTACCGCGTTGGCCAGCGAGTTTGCCGCGATCAATTGTCCGGTTTACGGCATGTCGAAGGATAAGCCCGCAAAGCTCGCCAAGTTTGCGGCGAAATATGAATTGAACGTCAATTTGCTGTCCGACGAAGCCAGCGACGCGACTGAACAGATGGGCGCGTGGGTCGAAAAGTCGATGTACGGCAAACTCTATATGGGCATTGACCGCTCGACCTATCTGGTCGGCAAGGACGGCAAGATTGCGCAGGTTTGGCGCAAGGTGAAGGTCAAGGATCATGCGGCAGAGGTGTTGGCCGCGGCAAAGGCTTTGTAGTTTTAGAGATTGATCAGTGGATTTATATACCGCGGCCCTGAGCCTGTCGAAGGGCGCTTGTAATGCTGGCGCTTGATCTGATCGACGCCCTTCGACGGTCGCAGGCGCTGCGCACCTGCTGCTCAGGGCTACGGCGCCATACACGGACAAAGCATGACTGAAGTCTCCAATACCATCGGCCAAGCCTGCCTCAATGTCCTCACGACCGCTGACCCGCAAGCCAAAGTCATGGCTGCGCGCAAGGCGGCGCGGGATTGGCGGCTGGGGCGGCTAAGCCACGGCTTTGACACTGCGATGCCTGATTGGCCATCGCGCCCAGCGCATCCCGAACTCCTGCCACCCGGGCAAATGCCCAAGCGCCGCAAAGGCGGAACCATCGCCAGCCGGATCGCGATGTTGCATGCGTTGGCGCATATCGAATTTGTTGCCATTGACCTCGCTTTTGACCTCGTCGGGCGGTTTGGCGCGGAATTTCCACGTGCTTTTGTCGATGACTGGATGAAGGTCGGCGCGGATGAGGCGATGCATTTCGTCTTGCTTGACCGGCGGCTGCGGCAATTGGACAGCCATTATGGCGCATTGCCAGCACATGACGGGCTGTGGCAATCGGCGTTCGAAACGCGCCACGATGCACTCGCGCGGCTCGCCGTCGTGCCGATGGTGCTTGAGGCACGCGGTTTGGATGTGACCCCGTCAACTATCGCCAAATTTGAGGCGGCAGGCGATTCGGTGTCCGCGCGTATCCTGAATCGCATATATAATGATGAGATTTCACACGTGTTAGCGGGAACAAACTGGTTCGAGGCACGTTGTATCGAGTGTCAATTATTACCAAAACCTTACTGGAAATCACTGGTAAACCGTCACTTTAGCGGGTCATTGAAGCCTCCATTCAACGACTCAGCGCGTTTGAGCGCCGGTTTGTCCCGCGATTATTACACGGATGTTGCATTCGTTTGAGCCATCGGACACCACCCTTCTCATAAGGGGTGGGCAGATCAACTGTCTTGGTCAAACTTCGGGGCTGCGCAGTAAAAGGCGCGGGTCGCAACATAAGGTAATGACACATTATGGTATCCAGCGCTTTGGCTTCGCGCCAATCACTGATCCTAAAAGCTGCATCCGCGCTTGGCATCTTGGTCGCTGTTTCAGCCGCCACACCAGCCCTCGCTAATTCAGCCGCCGCATCATCCGACACTTTCCGTATTTCACCCGAAGATTTGAAGGCCAACCAAACCGCTCTTGGCGTTTCGGACCCTGAATTCCGCGCGCTGAACGACAGTTGGGGCCGCATCAACGGCGCCGTGACCAAGGTCGAAGTCGCTGTTCCTTCCATCAACCCTGTCGAGATCATGAAATTCTCCAGCGGTTACGGATATCGCAATGCACCAACCCGTGGTGCCAGCCGCAACCACAAGGGCCTTGATATTCCTGGTCCAGTGGGCACACCCATTTACGCAACCGCAGATGGCGTCATCGGCCGTGCGGACTGGGTTGGCGGCTATGGCAAGCTTGTTGAAATCAACCATGGCAACGCCGTTCAGACACGTTATGGCCATTTGTCGGCAATGAATGTTTCGCCCGGTCAGCGCGTTCGCAAAGGCGAAATTTTGGGCTATATGGGCTCAACTGGCCGCTCCACCGGAAGCCACCTCCACTATGAAGTGCGCATCGCTGGTGAAGCGATCAACCCAATTGCTTTCCTTGCCCCGCAGAAATCAGACCCGAGCGGAGCAAAATTCTTGCTCGCCTCGAAAACTGCTGATAACAAAGCTATTGGCGGTCCTGCTGAAGGCGAGTAAGCGGACAGGCTAACGCATCACCTTTGGGAGAGGGTGTAATCTTGGGGGCTGGCATCGGATACTTTGCCGCCCCTTTTCTTTAGCTGCGGCATGGCCTACATACGCTTTATGACCGACACTGAAGTCATTTCCATGACACCCATTTCCATGACAGCGAATGCAGCGCGCCGTGTGGCCGAAATCGCGACCAAGCTGGGCAAGGACCCTGTGCTTCGTCTGTCGGTTGAAGGTGGCGGCTGTTCGGGCTTTCAATATCGCTTTGGCTTGGCGGATTCGGTTGAGGCCGATGACATTCAGGCGCAGGGCGAAGGAGCCTTGCTCGTGGTTGACCCGATCAGCCTCGATCTCGTGCGCGGGTCGGCAGTGGATTTCGTGGAGTCGCTTGGCGGCAAGAGCTTCAAGGTCACCAACCCGCAAGCGCAAGCCGGTTGCGGCTGTGGGTCAAGCTTTTCGGTTTGATGCGATAGCGCGCACCCGCTAGGGCTGCCATATGCGTATCGCGACTTACAACATCAACGGCGTCAAAGCGCGCCTTCCCCGACTGCTCGAATGGCTGGAGGAAACGCAGCCTGACGTCGCCTGCCTGCAAGAGGTGAAGTCGCAGGATGAGGGCTTTCCCGTCGCGGACTTTGAACGTGCTGGCTATGGCGCGATCTGGCATGGGCAAAAATCGTTCAACGGAGTCGCCATCCTCGCCAAGGGAGCGCAGCCGGTAGAGGCGCAGCGCACTTTGCCGGGCGATCCGATGGACGAACATGCACGGTATATCGAAGCGGACGTTTTCGGCATACGCGTCGCGAGCATTTACCTGCCCAATGGCAACCCGCAACCGGGACCGAAATTCGATTACAAGCTGGCGTGGATGAAGCGCCTGTATGATCGCGCTGCGGAATTGCTGGCGGCAGAAATCCCCGCAGTGTTGGCAGGCGATTATAATGTCATTCCCCACGCGCATGATATCTGGGCCCCCGGCGCGCTGCTTGACGATGCATTGCGTCAGCCTGAGAGCATTGCCGCATACCGCGCGTTGCTTGGCCAGGGCTGGACCGACGCACTCGCCACGCATTATCCGCAAGGTGGAGTGTGGACGTTCTGGGATTTCCAAGCTGGTGCGTGGCAGCGCGACCATGGCTTTCGCATTGATCATCTGCTGCTAAGCCCGGTGGTCGCCGATCGCCTGACCAGTTGTGGCGTCGACAAAGACCATCGCGGACGCGAGAAAGCCAGCGACCATGCGCCGACTTGGGTGGAACTGACGGACTGAATCAGATATTGTAGCACTCGCTACATTTTGTTATGTAAGGTGCTTCAACGTTAGGAGCCGAACCATGACCTTGTTCCGCCTATTTCTCTTCACCATCATTGTCGTGATTGGCGTTTACACGGCTATCGTAATCGCGAACCATAATATGGGTCTTTATCCGATATTTTTCGGCGACATGGGTGATATGACTTGGCGCGGACAGTTCAATCTCGACTTTCTGGGCTTTCTCATAATGTCCGGCGTCTGGGTCGCATGGCGTCACGCATTTTCAGCGACGGGGCTGATACTGGGTTTTGCCGCCTTCAACCTTGGCGCGCCATTTTTGGCGGCTTACTTGCTCGTCCAAACCTACCGAACCAAAGGCGACAGCGCAGCCATTTTGTTAGGTAGCGCACGCGCGGCAAACCGCCGCTAAAGCGCCAGCGCGTTCACATCATCAAGGCCGATGCTTTTCAGGAACAGCATGCCCTCCATGCTGACCAACAGCCGCGCCGCATCAATCTCCAATTGCGCTGCATTTTCGGACTTCAACTGGGCCTTGCCCCACTCCAGAAAGCCACGACCAATCTGTTCGCCTACGGCACGATAATAGGCGTCGCCCATTGCGGCGCGCGCCGCGACATCAAGCCAGATGCGCATATAGGGCCATAAGGCGTCCTCGAACAGGACCGCTGCCAATTGGCCGCGCAGCTCGTCCAACGGCAGCGGTTCGGATGCGGTCCGTGGGGAAATCAGCTCCACCAACCGCGCCGAGATCTGCTCCAGCACCGCCGTGATAATCTCAGCTTTGTCGGCAAAATAATATAGCAGCATCCGGTCGCTGGTCCCCGCCGCCTTGGCCAGCGGACGTAGGCTTGCAGCCGATAGTCCTTCTGTCAGGACATAATCGGTCAATCGCTGGATAATCTCCGCGCGGCGGGTGTCATTCTTGGTCACGCCCCCAGCATAGCGCATTGCGCCCGCACGGCAAAGACAGCGGTGGTAACTGGACAGGGGCGACGGCAATCACTATCGGCTGGCCATGCCAGAATCCAAAACACACAGCGAACCTTCGGACTCCATCCTGATTATCGATTTCGGGAGCCAAGTCACCCAGCTCATCGCACGCCGCGTCCGCGAAGCCGGGGTCTATTCCGAGATCGCGCCATTCAATAACGCCGAAGCAGCGTTCGAAAGGATGCAGCCGAAGGGCATCATCCTGTCTGGCGGTCCGGCATCTACCACGCACGCAGATTCCCCGCGCGCACCACAATGCGTGTTTGATAGCGGCCTGCCCATTCTTGGCATTTGCTATGGCCAGCAAACAATGATGATGCAGCTTGGCGGGCATGTCAGCGAAGGCGAAGGCGGCGAATTTGGCCGCGCGTTTATCGAGGTGGAAAAGCCCTGCGCCTTGTTCAAAGGTCTTTGGGAGACTGGCGACAAGCACCAGGTGTGGATGAGCCATGGCGACAAGGTCACCAGCCTTGCCCCGGGTTTTGAGGTGGTCGCGACCAGCGATGGCGCGCCTTATGCGTTCATCGCCGACGAAGCGCGGCAATATTATGGCATCCAGTTCCACCCCGAAGTTGTGCATACGCCCGACGGCGCAAAGCTAATCTCCAGCTTCGTCCATAAGGTCTGCGGCCTTGCTGGTGACTGGACGATGGCGGAATTCCGCGCGACGAAAATTGCCGAAATCCGCGCGCAGGTTGGGACCGGCCGCGTCATTTGCGGGCTTTCGGGCGGCGTTGACAGCTCGGTTGCCGCGATCCTGATCCACGAAGCCATTGGTGCACAATTGACCTGTGTGTTCGTCGACCATGGCTTGCTGCGCATGAACGAGCGCGAGCAGGTCGAAACGCTGTTCCGCGACCATTATAATATTCCGCTGGTCGTTGTGGATGCCGAAGAACGCTTCATGGCTGGCCTCGCGGGCGTTACGGACCCAGAGGCCAAACGCAAGTTCATCGGCGCTGAATTCATCAACGTGTTTGACGAAGAAGCGAAGAAAATCGGCGGCGCAGATTTCCTCGCGCAAGGTACGCTCTACCCCGATGTTATCGAAAGCGTCAGCTTCACTGGCGGGCCATCGGTTACGATCAAAAGCCACCATAATGTCGGCGGCCTGCCCGCGCGCATGAATATGAAGCTGGTCGAGCCGTTGCGCGAATTGTTCAAGGATGAAGTCCGCGTCTTGGGCCGTGAGCTTGGCCTGAATGACCAGTTCGTTGGCCGTCACCCCTTCCCCGGCCCCGGCCTTGCGATCCGCATCCCCGGCGAAGTGACCAAAGAACGCTGCGACGTGTTGCGCAAGGCAGACGCCGTCTATCTCGAAGAAATCCGCAATGCCGGATTATATGACGCGATCTGGCAGGCGTTCGCCGTCCTCCTCCCCGTTCGCACCGTCGGCGTGATGGGCGATGGCCGCACTTACGACAATGTCTGCGCCTTACGCGCGGTAACCTCAACAGATGGCATGACTGCCGACATCTATCCGTTCGAAAGCGCCTTCCTCAGCCGCGTATCGACGCGGATCATCAACGAAGTTAAAGGCATAAATCGCGTGGTCTACGACTATACATCAAAACCACCCGGAACGATTGAATGGGAATAGGCGTTATTCGGGCATGACCGAGATATTGTACGAACCAGACCAGAACCGTTTCCGTATGCCGACACCATCTGGTGATGCTGTTGTGACCATTCGCTGGGACGGCGACGTCATGTTTCTGCCCCATGCCGAAGTGCCGTCCGCTTTGCGCGGCACGGGCGCAGGCGCGCGGCTTGCCAAGGGCGTGTTTGAACAGATTGAGGCAATGGGCGTCAAAGCGCGGCCAACTTGTCCGTTTCTCGTGAAGGTCGCAAAATCGGACCCGCGCTGGCAGAATTTGTTCGGCGTTTGATACGCTGATTGCCAACGGACAGGCACTGGTAAATACCATATTGCGCTCGCTCGGAAATACGGCAAAGCCTTGCAAATGGCCCGGATGTCGACACCCTTAACACCCGCACAATACAGCGAAATTGTCGAAATGGCACTGTCTGACCATATCAGTTTCACACAGATTTCAGCGCAGCACGGGGTGACGCCCGACGAGATTAAAGTCATCATGCGCAGACAATTGAAGCCCGGAAGCTATCGTGCATGGCGCAAGCGGGTGCGTGATTTCGGGGACCGGCGGGAGCATTACAAGTGACACCAACTGCGAAAATATTGTTGCTCGGCTCGGGCGAATTGGGCCGTGAGTTTGTGATCGCCGCCAAGCGGCTTGGGTGTCATGTCATCGCCTGTGACAGCTATGCCCGCGCGCCAGCGATGCAGGTCGCGGACGAAGCCGAGGTGTTTTCGATGCTCGATGGCGCAGCGCTTGGCGCAGCGATCGAGAAGCATCAGCCCGATTTTATCGTGCCGGAGATTGAGGCCATCCGCACCGAAGTGCTCGCCGATTACGAGGCGAAAGGTTTTACCGTGGTGCCCTCGGCGCGCGCCGCGCAGTTGACGATGAACCGCGATGCGATTCGCGATCTGGCCGCGTCCGAACTGGGGCTGACGACCTCGCGCTATCTTTATGCCGAAAGCCGCGAGGCATTGCACGCGGCGGTTGCGCAACTTGGCCTGCCTTTGGTGGTGAAGCCCGTCATGTCGTCATCGGGCAAGGGCCAGAGCACGATGCGGACCAAGGCTGATATCGATGCGTCATGGGACTATGCCGCCGCTGGCATGCGCGGTGACCGGCTGCGCGTCATTGCCGAGCAATTCATCGATTTCGATTATGAGATTACGTTGCTGACGATCCGCGCGCGCGACGGCGTCCATTTCTGCCCGCCCATTGGCCACCGCCAGGAACGCGGCGATTATCGAGAAAGCTGGCAACCGGCGGCAATGTCCGACGCGGCGCTGAAGTCAGCGCAGGACATGGCGGCAAAGGTTGTCGATGCGCTGGGCGGCTATGGCCTGTTCGGCGTCGAATTTTTCGTCAAGGGCGACGCGGTGATATTCTCCGAATTGAGCCCAAGGCCGCATGACACCGGCATGGTGACATTGGTGTCACAGACGCTGACCGAGTTCGACCTGCATGCCCGCGCAATATTGGGCCTGCCGATCCCGCGCATCGACTTGCTTGGCGCCTCGGCGAGCGCAGTCGTTCTGGCCGACCGCGACGCCGACGATTTCACGATCACTGGCCTCGCCGACGCGCTGGGACTTGGCAGCGATGATGCGTTTGTTGACGCACGGATCTTCGGCAAGCCAGTCACCCGCCCCTATCGCCGCATGGCAGTCACGCTCGCGCGCGTGGACAATGGCGACACCGATGCAGCGCGCGCGATTGCGGTCGCGGCGGCGGAGAAAATAGCGATTAATTACGGAGAATAAACAAGACCTTGTGGACCTTCGCCATCGGGGCCTAGCTAAGCCAGTCAGTGGGTCGAGAAACTAAGGCTCGGAAAGTCTCGTCCGCGGACGGAAAGCTGTCAGCAGGTTTAACATCGGCGGGCCATTAGGGCTGCAGAAACGACCCAAATTGTTCAAATTTAGGCGCTTCAGTTCGTCACGCAACGTTTTACGATTATCCTATGTTATTGATTCGCGCTGATAGGACAAATATTCTTAGTCGATTCTCCGAGGACCGGCCCATGTGCAATGTCGAAATTGATGCTCCGTTATTTGATGGAAATTTGGTAATTTATCATAAGAAGGGCGAAAGCTGCCAACGAGCTGTTGATGTGCTTGTCGGCAACGAGCTTGGTGCACAACCCCGCTGCTTGAATCTCACGATTCATACAAGATCTGGAAAAATGGTGGATGTGTTGATTCCGTATGACAGCCGGGCTTCAGCGAAAGTTTTTGTGAATGGCGAGATCGTATAAGCTGCAATAATTGGGACACCGGCAGGACGTGAGTTCTGCCCGGCAATATTTCCAGCCCTTGCCTCCGAGCTCTGAAAGGGGCGGTCTCTCTTCCCGCAAGGCCGCTCCTTCTTTCCACAATGGAATAGCATTGGAAGTTAATCGTCAATCAATGAGCGACGCTGCGATCTACGCAGAGACGGGACTTCTGCCGCTAACTTTGCGGGCTACCGGGCTTACTCAAAGTCAATCCGTCAGTTGTTATTGAACTGTGTCCATCGCGGCCCGGCAATCGGCCGCGCATTCGCGACACATTTCGGCGCAAAGCTTGCAATGCTCGTGATCATGCTGCGAACATTCTTCGGCGCAAAGGTCGCAGATAGACGCACAAGTTTCGAGCATCATTCGCAGCACTTCGACGTTCTGTCCGCTGCGGCGAATGGCAAGCCGCGCGGTCGCCGCACAAACATCGGCGCAATCGAGGCAAGAGCGGATGCATTGGCGCATATCCATAGGTTCTGCCACGCAAGCATCTGCACAACTGGTGCAAAATTCTGCGCAAAACATCGCATGCCGCGCGGCGGTGGCCAGCGTCTCGTTCAGGTCGCCACCCACGTCCGGGTGAAGCGCAATCATCTTGTGTATCGACATAATTCAGCCACCTTTCTTGCGACGGGTTTCCCAGCCTTTCCTGGCGGAGGCAGAACGCTGTTCCGCGCTCTGGCTTGAGCCGCCTTTCCCGCCACCTTTCCGAGAGCTTGCACCGCTCTCGGTCTTGCCGCGGCCCGAACCCGATTTCTTGCCGCCGCCTGACTCCTTGTTCACTGTTGCCCAAGCGCGACATTCCGCTTCCTTCTTTGATACGCCGCGCGCTTCATAGCCTTCTTCAATATGCTCGGCCTTGCGCTTCTGCTTGTCGGTATAGCTCGATTTGTCGCCTCGGGGCATGACCGTCTCCTTACCCATCCCGACCGATAACTGACGAGATCAATAGATGGTGTGATGGAAATGACTGTGTAACCTTTCTTGGCAGTTCAGGTTCCGTCCGCCCAAATATTGGTAGATTATTGCGTGATTCCGAAGCTCAAGGAAAAGTCCGCCAGGTTCGAATCTAGAAGTTGGATAACATGTTTGCAGCGGCGAAAAATCAAGGTTTACCGTGATCTCCGACGCCCAGGATCATTCAGCATACAGACTCCAAAACAATTGCCGCCAGACCTATGGACGACTCCATCGGCTCACGCTTCGTTACCAACCTGACGGAAAGGGATAGCGCCCTCGCAGAACAGACTGACTTTAACGATCAGTACGCCGTATCGAATTTTTGAAACCGCCAGCTAAAATTGAAGGTCCGATATGTTGTCGTATACAGCCGGTCTGTCGCCGCGGATTTGTTGTGGAAATCGGACATTTTGGAATGATAGAAGCTGCAGTATATACAGGCTCATGTGCTATGTTTTCTTAATTCCCTGCAGAAAAGGAGGTGAGGAACAATCAATGCAGCCCGTCCCCAAAACTCCAATCGAGGCGCTTGCAATATTCCGTAGTCTGGAATCTGAAGAATGGGAGCGCGACTATGCCGCGGGTATGGTTACCTCGCTCGACGAAGCGCTACCTGACCTTGTCGCCGTCGCATGCAACCCCACCGTTGGCGCTGGCCTCCAGCAGCGCGTAGCAGAGGTTCTCTCATTAGGTGGCGAGACCGAGGTATACTTTGGACTGCCGATATTTCGGGCTTCACCCCTATGGCCCGCCAAGAAATATTGTTCCGTCGAGGCGAGGGACCGCCATTCCAGGGGCCATGGCCCAATGAGTGATGCCTCTGTCTGCAATGCTGTCGTGTCCGGACAGGCAGGTTTTTCGCGATCCAAGCGAAAAGCTGTCGTTTCAAAAGGTCAGGAAGCATGTAACAATGCTGTACGACCCCCGCCAGACGAAACAGAAAGAAATCAATGGCTGATATCACCCTCTACGGCATCCCCAATTGCGACACCGTCAAAAAGGCGCGGACTTATCTTGATGGTCGCGGCCTTGCCTATCATTTCCATGATTATAAAAAGGCTGGCGTGACGGCGGCGGACTTGGAGCGCTGGAGCAAGTCGGTCGGCTGGGAAAAGCTGCTGAACAAGGCGGGGACCACGTTTAAGAAATTGCCCGATAGCGACAAGGCGGACATCGACGAGGCCAAGGCCATCGCCCTGATGGTCGCCAACCCGTCGATGATCAAGCGGCCAGTGGTTGAGGGCGGCAAGACTTTGCTGGTGGGCTTTGCCCCGGCGGTCTATGATGCCGAATTGTCGTAAGATAGGGAAACGCACATGGTAACTGCACGTTGGAATGGGGCCGTCATCGCGCAATCGGATGACACGGTCGTGGTTGAGGGAAATCATTATTTCCCGCGCGACGCGGTGAATGTCGACTTTCTGCAAGGCAGCGACAAGACCTCGGTCTGCGGATGGAAGGGCACGGCGCGTTACCATTCGCTGATCGTCGACGGCAAAACCAACACCGACGCGGCGTGGTATTATCCCGAGCCGAAAGATGCGGCGCGCAACATCACCGACCGCATCGCCTTTTGGAAGGGTGTCGAGGTTAGTTGAGGCAGCGCTGTCATCGCGCTGACACAGTGTTGCGCAATGGCGGATTCATGAAACACAGCCTGCTTATCTTCGCCGCTTTATTGAGCGCATGTTCGCCTTTCGAAAGCCAAGCCATGGAAAAACCGCTTGAAGGCCAAGTTGTCATCATCGCGCATCGCGGCGCAAGTGGTGAGCGGCCCGAACATACGCTTGGCAGCTACCAGCTCGCGATTGAACAGGGTGCGGATTATATTGAACCCGACCTCGTTCTGACCAAAGACGGCGTTTTGGTAGCACGGCACGAGAATGAAATTTCCGAAACCACCGACGTTGCGGACAAGGCCGAATTTGCCGACCGCAAAACCACCAAGACCATTGATGGCCAGAAAACGACGGGCTGGTTTACCGAAGATTTCACGCTCGCTGAGCTAAAAACCCTGCGCGCCAAGGAGCGCCTGCCGCAGTTGCGCAAGGCCAATATGGCCTTTGACGGGCAGTTTGAGGTGCCGACTTTTGAAGAGATATTGACGCTGGCTAAGGCGCGCGCTGTAGGCGTCTATCCCGAAACCAAGCATCCAAGCTATTTTACTGCGATTGGTTTGCCGCATGAGGCGCCGTTGCTGGCGGCGCTCACCAAATATGGCCATGTCGACAAAAGCGCCCCTGTGTTCATACAGTCGTTCGAAGTCGAAAACCTCAAAGCGTTGCGGCCAAAAACCAAATTGCGCCTGATCCAGTTGATGGATGAAAAGGGAAGCCCGCCTGACCGCAGCGATCTCACCTATCCTCAAATGGCGACCGCCGAAGGCCTGAAAACCATCGCCACTTATGCCGACGGCATTGGCCCTAACAAGGCGCTGGTGATCCCGCGCACTTTGCTCGGCAATCTCGGCGCGCCAACCACGCTTGTTGCCGACGCGCATAAAGTGGGCCTCGCGGTCCACCCATGGACATTTCGCCGCGAAAACTACTTCCTGCCCTTGGGCCAGAAATCCGGCATTGATCCGCGCGGCGTCGGAGACCTGAACGCAGAGATTAAAGCGTTCCTCGCCACAGGCATTGACGGTATTTTCAGCGACAATGTGGCTGAGGCTGTTGCCGCGCGGCAGTAAGCCTGAGTCTCTATTTGCTTTTGCCCGCGGCGAATAGCGGCTAAGCCCCTGCCCTATGTCTACCAATTCCAAAACGCTCACCTTCGACACATCGACCAGCCGCGCGAACCCGACGCCTTCGCCGATGAAGCGCCTTACCGTGCCGCGCATCCGGCAGCAAAAGGGTAAGGAGCCGCTGGTTATGCTCACGGCCTATACCGTGCGCATGGCGCAGTTGATGGACCCGCATTGCGATATGCTGCTGGTCGGCGATTCGTTGGGTCAGGTGATTTATGGCCTGCCACATACCGTTGCGGTCACGATGGAAATGATGGCGGCGCATGGCGCGGCGGTTGTGCGGGGCAGCTATCATGCCGCCGTGATCGTCGACATGCCCTTTGGTTCGTACGAAGCCTCGCCTGAGCAGGCATTCAGCAATGCTGCGCGCCTGTTGAAGGAAACTGGTGCGGCAGCGGTGAAGCTGGAAGGTGGCAGAGTGCTTGCGCCGACGGTCGAATTTCTGACTTCACGCGGTATTCCAGTGATGGCGCATGTCGGCCTCACGCCACAGGCCGTCAACATCCTTGGCGGCTATGGCGTGCGCGGCAAAAGCCCGGAGGAAGCCAAATCCATCGTCGAGGACGCGATTGCAATGTCCGACGCCGGCGCTTTTGCAATGGTGATTGAAGGCGTGCTTGAACCAATCGCCATCGAAATCACGCAGAAAATCGCGTGCCCGACCATTGGCATCGGTGCGTCGGCGCAATGCGACGGACAAGTGCTGGTCGCCGAAGACATGCTTGGCCTGTTTGACC
The DNA here is from genome assembly GCA_040385805.1 of Pseudomonadota bacterium. GTDB lineage: Bacteria > Pseudomonadota > Alphaproteobacteria > Sphingomonadales > Sphingomonadaceae > Sphingorhabdus_B. Next base: position 16,348 of record JAZKGS010000065.1, read on the forward strand.
GCGTGCCGAAGTTCGTCAAGAAATTCGGCAATATGGGCGTCAGCGTCGAGGAGGCTGTGCGCGAATATGCCGCTGGCGTGCGCGACCGCAGTTTCCCCGGACCCGATCAGCTATATCAGCCTGTATAAAGCAGGCTGGCCTATCGGGGCGAGTCGGGCTAAGGACGGCGCTGACTAATTTTGACTAAACGAATTCGGAGGCCCTTTTGGCTTTGACACCGACTGAAAAGCCCGCTGGTAAAGACCGGAGCGGCAGTGACGAGGCATTTCTGCGCGAAGTAGACGATGCCGTCCGCGCAAGTGATCTCACCAGTTTCTGGACGCGCTATGGCCGTTGGCTGTTGGCAGCGGTAGCGGCTGGATTATTGGCCTTTGGCGGCTGGATTCTGTATCAAAACCGGGTGCAGTCCGCAGCCGACCTGCAAAGCGAAGAATTTGTCGACGCCATGGACAAGTTGCGCGCAGGGCAAGAAAAAGAAGCGCGCGCTAAGCTCGCAACGCTTATGAACGCTGACCAGCCCGGATATCGCGCGATGGCGCAATTGATGGAGGCCAATTTATTGGGCGAAGATGGCGAGACCAAGAAAGCGGTCGCGCTGTACGCCAAGGTTGCCGCCGACGACAGCCTGCCGCAGACATTCCGCGACCTGGCCCTGATCCGGCAAGTCAGCGCCGAATTTGATTCCATTCCGCCGCAACAGGTGGTCGACCGGTTAAAGCCACTTGCGACCGCCGGTCACCCATGGTTCGGCAGCGCGGGCGAATTGACCGCTTTGGCTTATATAAAGATGGGCAAGGAAAATCTTGCTGGCCCCATTTTTGCCCAGATTGCCAAGCAGGAGGACCTGCCGCAGACATTGCGGAGCAGGGCACAGCAAATGGCAGGTGCGCTTGGCATTGATACCGTTCAGGTTGACGCAAAGCGCGATGCGGCATCGAAGGCTGGCGATGCCGCCTCCAAAGGAGAGTGAAATTGAAGACCATATCTAAATTGCTTCTGGCGCTCGCCGCGACAACATCACTTGGTGGCTGCGCCGTCCTTGACGGCGTGCGCGGCGATTCTGGCAAAAAGAACAACACGCCGACTGTCGGCGACCGTGTCAGCATCTTGGGCACTGAGCGCGACACCGAAGTTGATCCCGCGCTGGCTGGTGTTGCAGTTATCCTGCCGCCGGCAATGGTGAACGACGCCTGGGCACAACCCGGCGGCAACGCGTCCAAATCGCCCGGCCATGTTGAACTTGGCCAAGCGCTTACGCGCATCTGGACTGCCGATGTGACCGGCGCGAACCCGCGCGCGCGGCTCGCCGCTAGTCCCGTTATGAGTGATGGCCGCGTCTATGTGGTCGATACAACAGCACGCGTCACTGCGTTTGATGCGAACACCGGGGCGCAAATCTGGTCCAACGCGCTTGAGGTTGATGACGATGGTAAAGCGTCACGTTATGGCGGCGGCGTCAGCGCCACCAGCACCAATGTTTTTGCCACCAATGGCGTTGGCGATGTGGCCTCGCTCGCCGCTGACACCGGTGCGCTGGTGTGGAAAAAGCGTCCAGCAGGACCGTTGCGCGGTGCCCCCACATTGTCCAACGGCAATCTGTATGTGATGACGCAGGACAATCAGATTTACGCGCTGCGCCAAAGCGATGGCGAGCTACAATGGAACGAAGCTGGCCCTGTGGCTGCATCGGGCATATTCGGTGTTGGCGCACCTGCCGCTGCGCAGGGGACCGTTATTGCTGGTTATTCCAGCGGTGAACTTGCCGCTTATCGGTACGAAAATGGACGCAGCCTGTGGACCGACACCTTGTCGCGTACGGCCATGTCGACATCAGTGTCGACGCTGACCGACATTGATGCCGATCCAGTCATTGACCGTGGACGCGTCTTCGCCCTTGGCAAGGGCGGACGCATGGCGTCGTATGAGCTGGTGAGTGGCCAACGCATTTGGGAAATCAACATTGCAGGCGTTTCCACGCCAGTAACCGCTGGCGAATGGGTGTTCGTGATGACCGACGAGGCAAAGCTGCTGAGCGTTGCGCGTTCCAGTGGCAAGATCCGTTGGATTTCAAAGTTGCAGCGTTACGATAACGAAGAAAAGAAAAAGGGCCCGATCAGCTGGTATGGACCCATACTCGCAGGCGGTCGCTTGATCGTTGCCAATTCGCGCGGTTCAATTTGGGCGGTTGCGCCTGAAGAGGGCACTGCTAGCCAGGTCGCTGACCTGAAAGCCGACGTATCGCTGGCGCCAATCGTCGCCAACAACGTCATGTACATATTAGATGATTCCGGCCGCATTTCCGCGTTTCGCGGATAGGCCTTAAAGGAGAAGTGCCGGCATGTTGCCGACGGTAGCCATTATCGGTCGGCCCAATGTCGGCAAGTCCACTTTGTTCAACCGGCTGGTTGGCAAGAAGCTCGCGCTTGTCGATGACACGCCGGGCGTCACCCGTGACCGCCGTGAAGGCGAAGGGCGTTTGTTCGACCTCGAATTCACTATTGTCGATACGGCAGGCTATGAGGATGAAGATCCCGACACCCTGCCCGGCAGAATGCGCATGCAGACAGAGGCCGCGATTGCAGGCGCGCAAGTTGCGTTGTTCCTGATCGATGGCCGCGCTGGCGTAACCCCGCTGGACGAGGAAATTGCACGCTGGCTGCGCAGCAGTGCAACACCTGTCGTTCTTGCGGTCAATAAGGCCGAGGGCAAGCAAGGCGATAACGGCATCCTTGAAAGCTATGCGCTTGGCTTTGGTGATCCAATCGCGATCAGTGGCGAGCATGGCGAAGGCATGGCTGACCTGTTTCAGTCGCTTTTGCCGCATATTGACGGCGGCGCGTTTGAAGTGCCCGATCCCGAAGCCCCTGACGCGATTTTGAAGCTCGCGATTGTTGGCCGGCCAAATGCGGGCAAATCGACACTGATCAACAAACTGCTCGGCGAGAACCGCCTGATTACTGGCCCTGAGGCGGGGATTACCCGCGACAGTATTTCGGTGGACTGGATCTGGACCGACCCAAGTCCGAAAGAGCGCGAGCCCGATGAAGAAGGCAATATTCCGCCGATGCTGATTGAACGCCGCGTGCGCTTGATCGATACCGCCGGTATGCGCAAGCGCGCCAAGGTGCAGGACAAGCTGGAGAAGCTCTCCGTCGCTGACGCGCGTCACGCCATCGACTTTGCCGAGGTTGTGGTGTTGCTACTGGATGCGACCAAGGGTCTCGAAGTGCAGGATTTGAAGATCGCTGACCATGTCATTCAAGAAGGCCGCGCGCTGATTATCGGGATCAACAAATGGGATGTTGCCGTCGATGGCAGCGGCCTGTTCAAAGGCATAAGAGCCGCGCTTGAGGAAGGCCTGTCGCAGTTGAAGGGCGTTCCGATGATCGCTGTATCGGGACTGACCGGCAAAGGTCTTGACCAGCTGATCTCCGCGGCTTTTGACGCGCGCGAGGCATGGAACAAGCGCGTGCCAACGGGCATACTCAACCGCTGGTTCGAAGCTGCAATTTCCGCGAACCCGCCGCCTGCACCCGGCGGCAAGCGGATCAAGCTGCGCTATATGACTCAAGCGCGCAATCGCCCGCCGACGTTCGTGATTTTCGGCAACCGGACGGACGAACTGCCTGCCAGCTATGCGCGTTATTTGTTGAACGGAATCCGGCGAGATCTCGATTTCGGTGCCGTGCCAGTGCGCATTAACTTCCGTTCGTCGAAAAATCCCTTCGCCGACAACGGTTAGAAGGGCGTGCAAAAGCGGCAGACGTCAACGCTCTGTTTACCTCTGTCCATGTAATATCGCGCAACAGCCAGCATCGGTGCTTGGCTTTGGAGTGATATTTTGACCGACTTGCCGGATAATCTTATTGACTGGAAAGCCTTTGGCGAGACCCGGAAGCTGCTAGGTGCAGGTTTTGTGCGGATCTTGGGTTATTTCCGCGATGATGGCATCAAGTCGGTGTCCGCCATTGAAGAGGCGTTCAGACTCAAAGATTCTGCCAAGCTCGTTATTCCGGCGCATACGCTGAAGGGTGAGGCATGGCAGTTTGGTGCACATGGCCTTGCGCTTCTGGCCGAAGAAATCGAAGTCGCGGCGCGCCATTATGTTGAAATTCAGATTGATCCATCCGAATTGGTGGAAACTATCGTGCAATTGCGGCCAATGTTTGAAGCCACGCTGGCGGCACTTGAGACAGAGGCAAGTCCGTTAGTTGAACGTAAAGCTGTCAGCTTTGGCCAGCGGAATGCGCTTGGCGGGATGAGCTACGGTTAACCCGTCGCTTGGCCCGCCCGGGCATCAGTCTTCGATTGGCTTTGACTGCAGCTGGACGTAGTTTTCGATACCCATACGTGCGATCAGGTCAAACTGCTTTTCAAGCATATCGACATGTTCTTCTTCGCTTTCCAGGATCGACGCAAATAGGTCGCGGCTGACATAATCGCGGACGCTTTCGCTGTGCGCGATGGCGTCTTTCAGCAGCGGCAGCGCTTCATATTCCAGCTCAAGGTCAGCCTTCAGGATTTCCTCAACGGTCTCGCCAATGCGCAAGCGGCCAAGCATTTGGAAATTCGGCAGGCCATCAAGAAACAGGATGCGTTCTGACAATTTGTCGGCATGTTTCATTTCATCGATTGATTCATGCCGCTCAAAATCCGCCAGACGCGACACGCCCCAATTGTCGAGCATGCGGTAGTGCAGCCAATATTGATTGACGGCGGTTAGTTCATTTTTGAGCGCCTCGTTCAAAAATTCGATGACTTTAAGATCGCCCTTCATCACACATTCCTTTTGGTTATTTGCAAGGATGATAGCGGGAGAATGCGTGGGCGTGAAGGCCGAAAAGCCGCCAGAAAGCTGCTTATTTCAATACGCTAATGCTAAGCGGTTGCAGGTCCGGTGCTGATAATGTTTCGCGCGAACGATAGGCACTGCCCGCATTTGGGTTTGCGTCCAAGCCGCGCATAAACATCCGTTGGCCGTTCGGAACAGCAACGCACCGCAGCGCGAAGGTCCTTTTCCCGGATGGCATTACAGATACAAACGACCATAGAATAACTCCTATGGAAAAGCCTTACCGTTAATGCGAACCGATTGCAATAGCATTAACGACGCATCGCTTGCATTTTGCCGCGTGCCAAGCTTCTCCACAACCATTCCAGCGGGCCGTAATGATATTTTTCCAACCATGGCTTTGACCAAGCGAGCATTATGACCCATGCTCCCAACACGAATACCCACACTTCGGCTCGGCCAACCTCGCCAAACAGGCCAAACCCATAGCCATAAAAGACCGTCGTCATAACGATGCTAGTGCCGAGATAATTGCTGAATGCCGCGCGTCCGGTCGCCGCGACCCGCGCGAGCACCGGGTGGTTACCAAAATGGCCAATAAGCAGAAGAAGCGCCGCTGCATAGCCAACCGTCAGCATGATGCGCGGGATAGCGCCCCAGAAGAAAAAGATCGCAAGCGCAGTCACGCGGTCAAATTCGGCGGCAAACATCGAAGCCGCCAGAGCAGCTGTCAGCAATAATGCGGCTGGCACCAGTCGCAGGGCCCAACGGCGGTATTCGGCAGATTCCCAATTGCCGGTCATGAACCCGCTTTTAAGCATCGCCATGCCAATCATCATCAGCGGCAGAGTCTCGCCAATCGACTGCAACACCATGCCAAGCGGCGCGCCCCAGTCATTGAGTCGGTCCATCACTATTTGGGCATAGCTACCCCGGTGAAGCGCCAGATCGGACGCAACGTTGAAAGCGAAGTCCGGGCTATCCATCATCTCTTGATATTGGCGGACCATCTCGGCGCTCGCATCAGGCCTTGTGGCAAAATATTGGAACAGCTGAATCCCGCCAAATTGTAGCCCCCAGATCGCCAGGCCGACCGCAAAGATGATCAAAGCGAATTTGATAAGTCGCTCCGGCGCCCAGTCGCGGAACCGAAACGCGATCATCCCGACTATCGCATAAAGGAACAGAATATCGCCAAACCAGATGAAGAAATAATGCGCGAGGCCGAATATAGCGAGCCAAGCCATGCGGCGATAATGCACCTGCACCGCGCTTTCGCCTTTTGCTGTAGCGCGGTCGATGACAAGCATCATGCTTGCCCCGAACAAAAGCGAGAACAGACCACGCATTTTGCCGTCAATGAAAATGAAAGAGAACACCCACGCAATTTGGTCGGCCACAGTCTCGGTGCCATACGCCACTGGCGTGATATAGGCCCATTCAGGCATCGCAAAGCCGATGATGTTCATCGCCAATATGCCCATGACAGCAAAGCCGCGCATCGCGTCCAAACTGATGTGCCGTTGTTCCGATATTTGCATAAATCCCCCTGTGTTACGCGATTAATACACAGGCAAAAGA
>JAZKGS010000066.1:0-5552 GCA_040385805.1 Pseudomonadota bacterium
CCATGAAACATAATGCATAAGGCAACATCAGCGACAGCAATGTGCCAACGCCAACATCCTTGTCCCACCGACGGGCGAACGTCAGAATGAGCGGAAAATAACTCATCAATGGAGTCATGATGTTTGTGTAGCTGTCGCCCATTCGATAGGCCGCGGTTGTCATTTCGGGGCTAATTCCTAAGAGCATAAACATAGGCACAACAACCGGTGCCAATGCGCTCCACTTCGCACTGGCCGAGCCAATAAACAGGTCGAGCACTGAGGATAGGAGCAGTACGCTGACCAGCAGGAACGGCGCACTTAATCCAAAGTCTTTCAACAAAATAGCGCCATCGATAGCGATGATCGGACCGAGCCGCGACCAGTTGAACATGGCGACGAAATGCGCCGCAAAGAAAACAAATACGATGTAAGGTGCCATTGACCGGATGCCATCCTGCATCATTCGCAAGGCGTCGTTACTTGATTTGATGGACCCCGAACCGATACCAAAAGCAAGCCCACTGCTGACAAAAAGCAAGAAAAACCCAGCGATTAGCGCAGAATAAAAGGGCTGCATCTGCGCAGTACCCTCTTTGGTTTCATCAATTAATGGCGTGTAACCGGGCAAGATTGTAAGCGCCGCAAACAACGCGACGATGGCAAATGCCGCTAGTCCTGCCAATCGCATACCCCGGCGCTCCTCCGGGGTCAGGTCCGATTTCGCAAGCTCAGCGCGCAATTCGTCGTCCGGTTCCTTGCCCCACGCGCCCAACCGAGGTTCGATTATTTTGTCGGTGACAAACCAGATGATAGGCGTGAACAGAAACACGATAGCCAGAATGAACCACCAGTTACCAACGGGGTTCATTGTCCAGCCGGGCTCAACAATTCTTGCCGCTTCCTGTGTGAAGCTGAATAATAAAACGTCAATCTGGCCCGGCGTTATATTGCCCGCATATCCACCTGAAACCGCGGCAAAGGCGGCAGCAAGCCCGACGAGCGGGTGCCGTCCCACTGCAGCGTAAAGAATAGCGGCCAGCGGGATGAAAACCACATAAGCGGCGTCTGACGCGTGGTGTGACACCATGCCAATAATGGCGACAAGGGGCGTCATGATGGCCCGTGGGGCGTTGCGAAGTGACCCGCGGATCAGGGCCGAAAACAACCCAGCCTTTTCGGCGACGGATGCGCCGAGCACAATGACAAGCACCAATCCCAACGGCGCAAAACCGGACAAAGTCTTTGGCATTTCGGTCAACAGCCGGGCGATATTTTCTTCATTGAACAGGCTGGTGGCACGAAACGTAAGGACTCCGTCCTTTAACTCGCCCCACTGCGGGGCCTCTTCGCCACTATAAGGTAAGGACGCTGACCATCCGAGCCATGCACCGATTTGCGACAAGATCATCAGAAACAGAATGAGCCAAACGAAAATCATAATCGGGTCAGGCAGTTTGTTGCCCAACCGTTCGATAGTCGTCAGAAATCCGCGTTGCGCGGTCCGAGGAGTTGCGTTCATATTCCGACTATAACGCGGGCGCCCGTCTTTGGAATATGTAACTTTATTACCCGAACCGCTTTTGTAATTCCAAAAGCGCCATGGCCGCAATGGCTGCCTCCCCGCCCTTGTCCTTTTGCTTGGGGTCAGCGCGCACTATCGCCTGATCTTCGTTTTCGACGGTCAATATGCCGTTGCCGATCGCGATGCCATCCATCGTCAAGGCCATGATGCCGCGTGCGCTTTCGCCAGCGACGATTTCGAAATGATAAGTCTCGCCACGAATGACCACGCCAATGGCGACAAAGCCGTCATACATTTGTGCCTCTGCGGCCATCGCAATTGTACCGGGTATTTCGAGTGCGCCGGGCACAGTGATCACCTCAACCTCATGCCCCTTCGCCTTTAAGGCCGCTTTAGCGCCTGCAACGAGCATGTCGTTCAAATGGTCGTAAAAACGGGCTTCAACTATAAGGAACTTTGCCATTACTCGCCTCCGGTGCCGGGAATAGGCCGTTCGCCTACAATGGAAAGGCCATAGCCTTCAAGACCAACCAATGTATGGTGCGTGTTGGTCAGCAATATCATGTCGTGCACGCCAAGCTCGGTCAGAATTTGCGCACCGCCGCCATAGTCGCGCAGTTCCTCGATTTCTGGCGCACCAGCTTGCTTGCCCTCGGCACGCAATTGCATGAAGCGGGAAACGACGTTCTTCATTGGCTTGTTGATGACCACGATGACCCCAGCGCCTTCGGCGGCGATGGTCTCCATCGATCGGGATAGCAGCCCGGAACGCTCGTTTTCCTCGCCAAAGACATCGACGAACATCGACATCGTGTGCATGCGCACCAGGGTCGGCTTTTCGGGATCTATGCGTCCCTTGACCAAAGCGATGGTCTCATCTTCCGTCGCCTTGTTGTAGAAAGTCATCGCTGACCAGTCGCCGCCCCAGCGGCTCTGAAACTTCATTTCCGCGCGCTTTTCGACCAGATGGTCATGCTTCCGGCGATACGCGATCAGGTCACGGATTGTACCCATTTTGAGGTTATGCATACGGGCGAAAGCGACAAGGTCGTCCATCCGCGCCATCGTGCCATCATCCTTCATGATCTCGCAGATCACGCCCGATGGATTGAGACCAGCAAGGCGACTGATGTCAACCGCTGCCTCGGTGTGTCCAGCGCGAACCAACACGCCGCCGTCACGCGCGGTTAGCGGGAAGACATGTCCCGGCGAAACAATGTCGTCGGGCCCCATAGAAGCGTCTACAGCCACCGAAATGGTGCGCGCCCTGTCAGCAGCACTGATGCCAGTCGTGACGCCCTCACGGGCTTCTATGGACACCGTGAAGGCTGTCTGCATGCTTTCGCGGTTCTCGCGTGCCATTGGTGTCAGGCCAAGCTGCTCGCAGCGCGCCTTGGTCATCGATAGACAGATAAGGCCGCGGCCATGCGTCGCCATGAAATTGATGGCATCTGGCGTCGCCATCTGCGCTGGAATGATAAGGTCGCCTTCATTCTCGCGGTCCTCATCATCGACGAGGATGTACATGCGGCCATTGCGCGCCTCTTCGATAATTTCCTCAATTGGCACCAGCGCTGGCGTGTCATCGTTGGAAAACAGATAGCTTTCAAGCTTGCGCAATGTCTCGGCAGTAGGGTTCCAGCCCGGTTCATCCAAATCGCGCAACGTATTGGCATGAAGGCCAGCAGCGCGGGCTAGGCCGGACCGAGACAAGCCACCGTCGTTGACGAGGCTGCGGAGTTTGTTGATCAGTTGAGTGCTCATGATTCGTCTTTTTCACATCACAGTGTGATTGTCAAAGCGCATATTCACATTACTGTGATGGATCATCGCATAGTCTTGCATTGAACGGACAAGTTCAAGCCGTTAAGCCGGACAGCAGGAGAATGAAACATGGCATCGACAATCTGGGTGAATAAACACGCGCTGACTCAAACGCAGGTGCATGAGGAGGCATTACCGCCGCTCAGCGAAGGCGCGGTTCGGTTACGGATCGAAAGCTTCTCGGTCACTGCGAACAACATCACTTATGCCGTTATCGGTGACATGTTTGGTTATTGGAATTTCTTTCCAGCGGAAGGCGACTTTGGTGTCGTGCCCATGTGGGGCCATGCGATAGTCGAAGAATCGCGTTGCCCCGACATCGCGGTCGGCGAGCGCGTTTACGGCTATTTGCCGATGGGGACACATCTCGATGTCGTGCCCGGCAAAGTGAGCGCCGGTGGTTTTACCGATATGGCGGCAAGCAGACAGCCAATGAGCCCAATCTACAATCAATATAGCCGCCTTGCCGCCGACCCCGAGCATGACTCCGCCAAAGAGGCGGAGCGTATGTTGTTTGGGCCACTGTTCAAAACCGGCTTCCTGATTGAGGCCATGCTCCGCCGCGAAGGATGGTTTGGTGCAGAAAACCTCATCATCACCAGCGCGTCATCGAAAACCGCGATGGGCCTTGCCAGCGTCGCGAAAGACCTATCGCCCGACCTCAGGCGCATTGGCCTGACGTCGAATGGCAATGTGGATTTCGTAAAGGGTACTGGCCTGTATGACGAGGTCATGGCCTATGACGCCGTCGGCGCCCTGCCCCAAACCGCCTCGGTTTGCGTGGATTTTGCGGGCAACTCTGGCCTTCTCCGGAGCGTCCACGAAACGCTGGCAAGCCATCTAAAGTATAGCTGTTTGGTCGGGGCCACTCATGTCGACGCGCGTGGCCCGAATAGTGCTGGCGCAAGTGGCGGCGAGATACCTGGGCCAAAACCTGTCCTGTTTTTCGCCCCTGATCACGCCGTTGCGACGATCCAAGAGCTGGGGCCAAAAGGCTTTGGCGAAGCCGTCGGCCGCAGCTGGAAGAGCTTCCTAACTGCAGCCGACGGCGTTGTGGATATCGAAACCCATGCCGGGCTAGAGGCCGCTGCGACCGCCTTTGTTGACACGCTTCAAGGAAGAATGAACCCGCAAAAGGGCATCATCATTCAGCCTTAAACACGGTCCCGTCCTTCATAACAAAGCGTACGGATTTCAGGGTCGTGATATCCGCCGTTGGATCACCCGCCACCGCGATCAAATCCGCCGCCTTGCCGCGTTCCAAAGAACCGACCTCTTTTTCGACACCCAACAAGGTTGCGGCATTCATCGTCGCGGCCTGAATGGCCGCGCTGGCGGGCATGCCATGCTTGACCATGAGTTCAAACTCATCCGCGTTTTTGCCATGCTTGGAAACGCCCGCATCCGTACCAAACGCAATTCTCACGCCTGCTGGATAGGCCTTGGCCAGGCTCTTGCCAGTCACACCAATGCGCCATTGCACTTTGGCCAGCACGTCGGGCGGATAGGCATTTGGGTTTGCGGCAAGCCGTTCCAAATAGCCATTCACCGTCGACAGCGTCGGCACATAATAAGCACCTGCCGATTTGAACAACTTGATGCTCTCGTCGGTCAGCATCGTGCCATGTTCAATCGAATCTGCGCCTGCGGCTAAGGCTGCATTGACACCGTCATCACCATGGGCATGAACGGCGACCTTCTTGCCATAAAGATGCGCGGTGTCGACCAATGCCTTAACCTCGTCATCGAACAATTGCCGCCCAAGCCCCGCACCAATGCGGCTGTTGACACCGCCGGTCGTGGCAATCTTTATCACATCCACACCGCGCCGGATCTGTTTCCGGATCGCTTGGCGGCAGCTTTCAACACCATCGCACAGATTTTCCTGACCAATGCTGCCGTGGAGATCTTCCGACACCGACAAAGTTGCATCCATATGTCCGCTGGTCGTCGAGATGGACCGGCCAGCGTCGATAATGCGCGGGCCGGGCAGTTCACCCGCCGCAACCGCATCGCGCAGCGCCAAGGTCGCACCAGTGCCGTCACCCATATTACGCACCGTGGTGAAGCCCGCCATCAACGTCTTCTTCGCATTACCCGCAGCGCGAAAGGCCGCGCGCGCGGGACTGTCGGTAATCGCCTCAATCAGCGCCGCATTACCGCCAGCATCGCTGTCGAGATGCACATGGCTGTCGATCAGGCCGGGGAGAACAAATTTGTCTTT
>JAZKGS010000066.1:5652-8148 GCA_040385805.1 Pseudomonadota bacterium
CATCATTGCGCTGACAAACGCGCCAAAAGCTTCCTCGTCCTGCAATGACAAATCCACTGCGATGTTCCAGACATGCAGATGCCGAATGACGTTGTTGATGGTCCAACCCTTAAATTGGGTCGGCCTATCAAAGTCGGCCTCGGATAACGGTTCAAGAAGCGCGGCAAGAGCCATGCTCTCATCCAAAAAATCTGTCGCCTGCTGCATGATCATTCCCGTCTCAAAATCGATTATCCCATGAACCCGAAAAGATGGCCCGCCACTTTGCGCATCTGAATTTCTTCGGCACCCTCCGTAATCCGGTAGCGCCGATGGTGGCGATATATATGTTCGAACGGTTTGTGCCGCGAATAGCCGATGCCGCCATGAACCTGCATTGCGAAGTCCGCAGCACTGCAGACCAATCGATTTGCCTTGTAATTGCACATGCTGACCTTGTCCGACAGCCGCACGGCTACTTCCGGCTTCGTCATGCTGTCCATTTCAGCGGCGGTTTTGTATATAAGTAATCGGAGCATTTCTGCGTCGGTCTGCAACTCAACCAATGGAAACTGGATCGCTTGGTTCACCGCAAGCGGCTTGCCGAAGGGCTTGCGCTCACGGGCATATTTCACGGCTTCATCGATGCAATATTGTGCTGCACCAAGCGAGCTTGCGGCCTGCCGGATACGGTTTTCGTGGACGAAGTGCTGGGCAACGGCAAGGCCGTTGTCGAGATCACCCAATATCGCACTTTCAGGCACCCAGACATCGGAATACTTCACCTTTGGATGGTCTGTGGGCATATTGAATGTCCACATATATTCGCCAATTTCAAAGCCGGGAGCGTCGGTTGGTACGACGAAACAGGTGATACCCCGTGCCTTGCCATTTTCGCCGCTTGTCCGCGCAAAAGTCATTACATGGCTTGTATAAGGTAGCCCGGTCGTCCACATCTTGTTGCCGTTGATCCGGTATCCGGCGACTCCATTCCGCACTTCGGCCACCGCGCGCGTGTCCATATGGGTTGCGTCCGAACCATGGTCTTCTTCTGTCAGCCCGAAACTCCAGCCCATTTTGCCTTCAAGCATAGGTGGGATAAATTCCGCTTTTTGCTCAGGCGTACCGAAGTCTCGCAGCATAAGCACCTGCACGAGGTTACCGACGATACTGCTTTCGTTTTGCAGGTCATTGTGCAGCCCAAGCCCCTTATGCGCCAGATGGTGACGAATGACCGCCATCGCGAGGTTGGAACCATCCTTCCCGCCATATTCTGCGGGAATGGCAAAACGGTAGTGTCCTGCTTTGTCCGCAACTTGCCGCATTTCGGCAAGCAGTGCCCACCAGTCCGCGCGCGGGTGACCGTCATTATCCCAATCGGTGCGGGCATGTTCGCGGCGGTGGTCGAAAAAGCGGATATTATCATCGCGCGCTTCGATGGGCTTAATTTCACGTAAAATAAACGCGTCAAGTTCTGCCAGATAGTCTGTGATGTCCTTTGGGATTTCAAACAGCATTATTGAGTCCATTTCCGTTGAGCGACCGCAAGCGCGGAATATTTGGGTTGGTCGGCGGCCAGTTTTTGCAGCGACGCTACCTTTAATTTTGCCAGCAGCCCTGGCGTAGAAAGCGATTGGCGACCGGCCAGAAGGTCGTCGGAAAGCGGCTTGTCATGAATAACTATAGGCGCTGCCGCCTCTCGTTGCAGCATGCCCAATGCGTTTAGGGCAACTGCCGACATGAACCGATCACGCCCTTGTGCAGTGGGCTTGATATCGGTCTGTATCCAGCTTGCCAGTGCTTCAAGCAATTCGGTCGCTGATGGCTCGCCATTTTGTGGTAACGGTCTTGGTGAGGCTAATGTGACAAGACCTCGTTCCGCAACCGGCGCGTCTTCTTCAAGCAACAACAGCAAATCGACCTCGGTTTCCGAAGCACGCCGTCCTATGACTGCACGTTCGAGGCCAGAGTCCAGTCCGCTCCGCCAGATGTCGGCCATCTGCAAGCAGCAAACACCCCACCAAAAGGTCGCGTAAACAAGCCACCAGCGAAACCGTTCGGGTTCAACAGCGACGCCGCTTTTACAGGCATAAGCGGCGAAGAATTCCTCCAATTGGCCAATCCCAAAGGCTGGTCGATCAATATATCCGAACCGCCAACTGTTAATGCAACCAAAGGCTAAATCCTGATGCCGGTCGCCCAAATGCGCAAGCTCCCAATCGAGCACTGCAGCCAGGCCATCGGCATCAACCATGATATTGCCCATGCGGAAGTCGCCGTGAAGAAGGACGGGCTCTACGGGAACAGGGACACGATCTTCCAGCCATTTTAAGGCGAGCGCCATGCCGGGACGGTTGCCGCCAAAACCAAGAAATCGTGATTTCAATTCCGTCAGCAGGATCGCCGCTCCAGCTTCAGGCAAACTTGGCAATGCATCACGCGCCACGGCGTGAATGGCTGCCAACTCCCGCGCAAAGTCGATTAGCAACGATGGCGGCGGATTGGCCAAAATTTTCG
>JAZKGS010000066.1:8248-10218 GCA_040385805.1 Pseudomonadota bacterium
CGCCGCGCGAAAGTCGACACCAAGGCGGCAAATTCGTTCAAAGTGGCCGGTCTTGCCAATATGCAAACACATCGTCCTGAAGCTTGCGAATATGGGCATGCGCCTGCGCGCCAGTCCATTCGCCTTGATAGTCGGTCCGCCCGGTCCACCAACCCTGCCCCGGCAAACCGTCACCCTCACGCACCACAAGGACGGCAAGCGCAGGCGTGCCTTCTTCAATGGTGATCTGGTCGATCTTATCCAGCGTCTTGCACACCGCCCGCATTTTGGGCCGCGTGAAGCGAAAGCCAAGGTTCAACAACAACTCAGAATAGCTAATCGCGCGTCCTTCTCGGCCGCATTGCTCCAATATCGCCTTGATCCGCGCAACGTCATGCAGCGCCGATACGTCGGCGGCTGGATCACTCAGAAATTCCTCCAGAACGGGGTCCAAATCAGCTCCTAAACATAGTCGTCACGCAAATTTTTGATGACAGAATAGAACTCGTCCATCACTTCGTCGATAATTTCCTTGGCGGGTTTCACTGCGTCAATGCGTCCTGCAACTTGGCCCGAAAGCGCAATCGCCGCTTCCATGTCGCCGCCAAAATACAGGTCAAGCACGCCGCGCATTTCAGCCATGATATTGTCCGTTGGCTCTACGTCCAGCTTCGTCGTGCGTTCGGTCCGCAAGGCACGCAATGCTGGCCCTGGCCCATGACGGTTGAGAAACAAGGTATCGGTTTCTTTTGCGTTGATGATGGCGTCTTTCCAGTTCTGGTGCACCGGCGATTCCGCAGCGCTGACCATGCGTGTGCCCATTTGCACGGCTTCGGCGCCAAGCGCGAAGGCGGCCGCCATAGTCCGTCCGCACACAATGCCGCCAGCGGCAACGATCGGGACATCAACCTTACTACGGATGAGCGGGAGCAGGACCATAAGCGCGACGTCCTTCGGATTTTTGAAACCACCACCCTCGCCGCCTTCAACGACGAGGCCATCAACGCCTGCATCAATGGCTTTCAATGCGCCGGCGAGCGTTGGCACGACATGGAATACGGTCAAGCCAGCGGCCTTTAAAGGACCGCAATATTTGTTGGGGTCGCCCGCAGATGTGGTAACAAATTTGATGCCTTGGTCGACGACAAAATCGACGATACCGGGATCGCGGACAAAGGCCTGCGCAATATTCACGCCGAAGGGCTTGTCGGTCAGCTCGCGCATCTTGATGATTTCGGCGCGCACTTCGTCCAGTTGTCCCGAAGATGTTTCGATAATTCCAAGCCCGCCAGCGTTGGAAACAGCAGACGCCAGTTGCGCGCGGGCGATCCAGCCCATTGGTGCCTGAATAATTGGGTATTCAACACCAAGCAGTTCGGTCATGCGGTTCTTCATCGGTTTCATATTAGCTTCCAATTTGACGGGTGCGGATGTTTAGCTGGCCAGAAAGTCCTGCCTTGCGATGGTTTTCAATGGCCTGATATTCGGGTGAAGAAACCATTTTTTGCATGGCAGCCAGTGACGGATATTCGACCAAAGCAACCATATCCCAAAGGTCGTCGACTTCACCAATCATCAAGCCGGTAACTGGCCCGGCGTAAATTTGACGGCCACCGACTGCAGCCAGACAAGCCTGAATAGCCCTGCCGTAACGTGCATAGGCCTCAGCACCCGATAAGTCGGGATCACTTCCGTCAGCATATTCCGCTTTGTCTTTGAACTTCAGCAGATTGACCATGACAAAAGGTCCATTGTCCGGTCCGCCGAAAAACGAAGCAACCTGCTCCATTGATGGAAACATCGCGTTTTCTACACGCATAATAAGCATTCCCCCTCCGATTTAATCGCATGCTTAAATCAGCGGTGAAGAGATGTAAAAGTGATTGTGCTGCTATGGGCCAAAGATTTCGGGAGCGAATTTTCAAAAGCACCCCCCGCCTACGCTGGGGAATTTTTCGGGAAAACGTCCCCCGGACGTTTCCTTGTCCGAA
>JAZKGS010000067.1:0-7357 GCA_040385805.1 Pseudomonadota bacterium
GCTAGACGAAGGGGCCAATCGCTTGGCGAGCCGCGCCTTTACGGATTCGTTCTGCACTCGTCAAGGCCAAGTTGGCGCAAATTCAATCGGCATAGGCAATGTCGTCGACATGCAGCTCGGCTTTTGGCGTTGCGCCCCAGTCATCGGTCTTTGCGCGGCCTGCGAACCAGAAGCGGCGACCGCGATCGGCGTGGAGCATCATCTGGCCAAGAACGGTCTCTCCCTGGCGGAATGCCATGGCTTTGAACGAATGGCCATCGTCGCCTGCAACGATCGCGCGGACGTGGTCTTTGCCGACGATGTCGCATTTGATAATGCGCAATGGCCCTGTGACCACACGCGGGCCGGGCCAGCCCATGCCATAAGGTCCAGCGGATTCCATCGCATCTACGAAAATCGGGTTTAGCCCGCGCGGCGCAACGATTGCGTCGATTAAAAGCGCCTTGCTTCCCGATGCGTTGGCAACGTCGGATGCGAGCCTTTCATCGAGCCAATCTGCCAAGGCATCGATTTTGTCATGCGCGACCGTGAGCCCCGCCGCCATGGCATGGCCGCCGCCTGCGACAAGCAAGCCAGCCTCGCGGGCCGAAATGATCGCCGCGCCTAAATCCACGCCTGCGATCGAACGACCGGACCCTTTGCCGACGCCGTTTTCGTCGACCGCAATGACGATGGAGGGCTTGCCCGTCTTTTCCTTGATGCGACCAGCAACGATGCCGATCACGCCCGGGTGCCAGCCTTCGCCTGACAATAACGCCACTGCACGATTATGCTGCCCGGCGAGCATGGCCTCGGCCTGTTCTTGCACGACCGATTCAATCGCACGGCGCTCTTCGTTGAGGCGATCGAGTTCCATTGCAATCTCCTGTGCCTCAACCGCATCTTCAGTGATCAGCAAACGAACACCCAAATCGGACTTGCCGACGCGGCCACCGGCGTTGATGCGTGGCCCCAAGGCAAAGCCAAGATCGGAGCAAATCGGCGCGCGAGTCAGGCGGCTGGCTTGAATGAGTGCCGACAGGCCAATGTTGCGGCGCGCGGCCATGACTTTTAACCCTTGCGCGACAAACGCGCGGTTCAACCCGCGCAGCTGCGCTACGTCGGCCACGGTCCCCAAGGCGACAACATCCAAAAGCTCCATGATCTTGGGTTCAGGTCGCGCGGCGAAATAGCCACGGGTGCGTAACGTTCGTATCAAGGCCGCACCCAAAAGGAATGCCACGCCAACAGCCGCCAGATGCCCGTGGGACGCCGCCTCGTCGGTTTCGTCCAACCTGTTAGGGTTGACCAAGGCAAAGGCCTCAGGAAGCTCCGTAGCGCATTTATGATGGTCCACGACGATGACTTCTAGTCCAGCAGCCTTGGCCTGCGACAAAGCGTCGTAAGCCATGGCCCCACAATCAACGGTGACGATCAAGCGGCTGCCGCCATCCCCAATGCGGACGAGTGCCTCGCCGGAAGGGCCATAGCCCTCCATCAAGCGGTCCGGAATATAATAGCCTGCATCGAGGCCCAACATGCGTAGCACGCGGATGAGAAGCGCTGCGCTGGTTGCGCCATCAACGTCATAGTCGCCATAAACGGTGATTTGCTCTCCAGCCTCCACTGCCTGCGCCAGTCGAAGCGCGGCATGTTCCATATCCTGAAATATAGATGGATCGGGCATGAAGTTGCGAATGGTGGGGTTGCGGTGCCGTTCGATATCGTCACGCGCGACGCCGCGCGCCATTAGCAACTGTGTGACCAGATCATCAGGCTGGAAATCGGGGTCGCGGCCATCGGTTCCGCTGCCACGCCAATGCCAGGCTTGTTCAAGGATCGAGTGATTGATGTCGAGGACTGGCTTCATGTCGCTTCCCTATGGCGCACCGCGGGTGCTAGCAAGTGGGGATGAAGCAACTCGCAATAATCTGGCACAGCATGACCGGCGGGTCTGAAAGCCTTGCGCAGGCGGCATATGATGGTGCGGCGCGGGTGCAGGGCGTGGATGTGCTGATGCTGAATGCCGCAGATGCTGACGCTGAACATATGTTGGCAGCGGATGGCTATCTGTTCGTCTTTCCGGAGAATTTGGCGGCAATCAGCGGTGGCATGAAAAGCTTTTTTGACCGATGTTACTATCCGTGCCTTGGCGCGCTGAACGGGCGGCCTTATGCGATTATCGTGTGTGCTGGTTCTGACGGGCGTAATGCCGTGACGCAGGCCGAGCGCATCGCGACTGGATGGCGTTTGCGGCAAATTGCGCCGAGTGTGATTGTCTGCACCCATGCGCAAACCAAAGAGGAAATACTGGCAGCAAAGTTCATCGATGGAATTCACTTGTCGGCTGCGGCGGAAATAGGCGAGCAGCTTGCCACGGGTCTGCAAATAGGAATTTATTAGGTTGCGAGCAGCGCTTTGACGCGTTTCTGCAGCACCGGGATGACATCGCCGACGAACCACGGATTCCGCTTCAACCAGCGGTTGTTGCGAGGGGACGGGTGCGGCAGAGGCAGGTTGTCCGGCCAATAATGACGCCAGTTCTCGACTGTGTGCGTCAGTGTCGCGGTCTTGCCGGTGCCAAGATGCCATTCGAGCGCATGTCGGCCAAGCAATATGGAGAGCTCCACTTGAGGCATCGCGTCGAGCAAAGGCCGCCGCCAATGCCGCGCGCATTCGGGGCGAGGGGCTGCGTCACCGCTCGCTCCCGTTCCTGGAAAACAGAAACCCATGGGGACGATAGCGATTTTGTTCGGATCGTAAAAAACGTCTTCAGTTACGCCGAGCCATGTCCGCAGCCGCTGACCACTGGCGTCATCAAAAGGTCGGCCTTTCGCATGGGTAATCCGGCCCGGCGCTTGGCCGACGATCAGTATACGCGCGGAGGATGACGCCTGAACGATCGGCTTTGGGCCAAGGGGTAGGTTATCGCAAAAACTGCATTTGCGAATTTGCTGGACCAGTTGGTCGACAAGATCAGCCGAGATGGTCAGCTTTGCGATGCTCGCTTTTGACCCAGCGGACGGTGCCTGATGACGCGCGCATTACGACGCTTTCAGTGGTGACGCGGCCATCGCGCAAGGTCTTAACGCCCTCAAGCAGTGAACCATGGGTAACGCCGGTTGCGGCAAAGATGCAGTCGCCCTTGGCCAATTCTTCAAGATCGTAAATCTTGTCGAGATCTTCGATGCCCCATTTGCGTGCGCGCAGCCGTTCATCGTCGTTACGGAATAGCAAGCGGCCCTTGAACTGTCCCCCTACGCAACGCAAAGCTGCTGCGGCAAGTACGCCCTCTGGCGCGCCGCCGCTGCCCATGTAGATGTCGACGGTAGTGTCTGGGTTCGTCGTCGCAATCACTCCAGCGACATCGCCATCGGGGATAAGCATGACGCCGCACCCGATTTCGCGCAATTCGGCAATGATCTTTTCATGGCGCGGGCGGTCAAGTACGCAGACGATGAGTTCATGTGGCGGTACGCCTTTTTCGGCGGCGACGGCAGCAACATTCTCCGCAACCGATTTGTCGAGATTGACGATATTGGGCGAGTAACCCGGGCCAACCGCGATTTTGTCCATGTAAACATCAGGCGCGTTGAGCAAATTGCCTTCTTCGGCGACCGCTAGAACGGCGAGCGCATTAGGGCCGGCCTTTGCGGTGATGGTGGTTCCTTCTAAAGGATCAAGCGCGATGTCGATTTTGGGGCCAGTGCCAATGGCTGAGCCCACCTTTTCACCAATGAACAGCATCGGCGCTTCGTCGCGCTCGCCTTCACCAATGACGACGGTGCCGTCCATGTATAATTCATTCAGCGCAGCGCGCATCGCCTCAACAGCGGCAGCATCCGCAGCCTTCTCGTCGCCGCGACCAATGAGCTTCGCCGCTGCAATGGCCGCAGCTTCAGTCACCCGCACCATTTCCAGAACAAGGACACGGTCGAGGATTTGGCTTGCTGCAGTCATTTGAATTTCCTAGCTATCTGAGAACGAAGGCGCGCGAACTAAGCACCCCAAGCGAAACGGTATTTCAAGGGTTAGGTTCCGATAGGGAAGGCGAGGGCTATTGTCGAGATTGCTTGTCGCGATTTTCATATTGGCCTGTGGCGCGACGGACGCAGCCGCGCAAACGACATCAAACGCAGAAGATGCGGCAGCGCAAATCGAGAGGGCCCGGCGACTGGTCGCGGTCGACCAGGACGGCTGCGTCAAATATCCAAAGACCAACGAGATTGTGGTTTGCGGAGAAAATCCGGACAACAAAAGCCAGCGGGTGTTTCGCGATGCGCTGGGCACGGACGAAGACCGCATTCGGCGCGGCGAGGCTGTGTCGAGCAAACGCGCGGCGGCATGCTTGCGTGGCGACAATATGTGCAAAATCCATATGAAGGGTGTTGGTGGTAGCTTTGGTTACGTTCCGCCGGTAGCCATACCGCTTGAGGAAGTCCTTAAGGGCCTTCCCGAGCCTGATATGATTGTGACTGACGGCAAAGAACCCGAATAGGCTTAAGCTCCCAATATGTGCATTACCATCGGTTCGCCGAGCAAACTGTCAGATGTTGCCAGTGCATCTATGGTATCGTTGATCGCCTGTTCTGGCCCTGCATGGGTGACCATGGCGATCAAAGCTGAGCCATCGTCGCTGGCTTCGGTTTGGATGAGGCTCTCAATCGACAGCCCCGCATCGCGCATTGCTGCTGTAATTTCGGCGAGCACACCGACCCGGTCAGCCACCAGCATCCGCAAATAGGTTTTGCTGATACGATGCGCAGATGCTGCACGTGGAAGTTTCTCAAGTTCAGCCGATGGCATGGAGAAAGCAGGGCCTGTTTCCTTGCGCGCGATGTCGACCAGATCGGCGACGACGGCAGACGCCGTTGGTTTGTCCCCAGCGCCAGCACCTTGGAACAGCAGGCGCCCCGAAAAGTTGCCCTCGGCCACGACGGCATTGGTCGCGCCAGTTACGTGCGCCAGCGGGTGGCTCAATGGTACGAGGCAAGGTTCAACGCGTTGGAATATTGTGGACGATCCATTGTCGCCATCGATTTCAGCAAAGCCAATCAGGCGGATGCGATAGCCAAGCGTCTTTGCCTGCGCGATGTCCGCAGCCAGGATTTTACGCACCCCGCGCGCTTCAACGCCGCCGAAATCGATGACTGAGCCAAAGCTTAAAGAGGCAAGAATGGAGAGTTTATGCGCGGCATCAACGCCGTCGATATCGAACGATGGGTCGGCCTCGGCAAAGCCCTTCGCTTGCGCATCGGCAAGCACTTGCGCAAAGTCCAGCCCGTCACGCTCCATCGTTGAAAGGATGAAATTGCAGGTGCCGTTAAGAATACCATAGACGCGGTCAATGCGATTGGCGGCTGCACCATCGCGCAGACCCTGGATCACCGGAATGCCGCCAGCCACCGCCGCTTCGAACTTGAGTGCAGCTTGCTTGCTCTCGGCCAAGGCCGCAAGTTCAGCGCCATGATGCGCGACCATCGCTTTGTTTGCGGTCACCAAAGCGCGCCCGTTGGACAGGGTTTCCCGCGCCAGGGTCAACGCTGGACCATCGGACCCGCCCACAAGCTCAACCACAACGTCAATGTCATCAGCGATCGCAAGCTCGCCCATGTCGTCGACCCAGCGATAGGATGACAGATCAACGCCGCGGTTCTTTGTGCGATCACGGGCGGTTACAGCAACAATTTTGATTTCGCGGCCAGCCCTGCGGGCGATGAGTGCAGCGTTTTCTTCAATCAGCCGAATGACGCCGCTGCCCACGGTTCCAAGTCCAGCGAGGCCCACTTTAAGCGGAGCATTACGAATTGGTGCGGGCATAGCTAACTTTCTGCCTAAATATTGCGTATTTAGGCCGCGCTTAGGGGGATTTATTCCAAAATGCCAGCCTAAGCTTGCTGCATCTTTCGCCCCCCCCTATAGGCGCCATATGACGAACCAACCAACTATCCTAGTGCTCGCCGGAAAGCGTGACGGCACCCTTGACCCGATGGCGGCTGAGGCCGGGGTTAGCCATAAATGTCGCGTGCCTATTTGTGGCAAGGCGCTTTTGCAATGGGTTTTGGAAGCGGCGATACCCGCGTTTCCTGACACCAAGGTCCTTATTTCGATCCATGACCCCGCGGTAATTGCCGATTTGCCCGGCGTCGTTGCGCTTGAGGCGGCGGGTCGGCTCATGATTTGTCAGGCGCAATCAGGCATAGTTGAAAGCGTTGAATTCGCTGCGGCACAAGCGGGTGAAAGCTGCTGGCCGCTGGTCATCACCACAGCGGACAATGTGCTTGTAACGGCTGAACTTATGCAGGATCTGCATACCAAAGCGATGGCGGGCGAAGGTGACGCCGTGGTCGTGTTGGCAACGCGTGAAGATATTCAGGCGGCACATCCTGAGGGGCAAAGGCGTTTCTACGAATTTGCTGATGCTGCGATTTCCAACTGCAACCTGTTCTGGCTGCGCGATGCTCGTGCGCTAAAGGCCGCAGAGGCATTCCGGCAAGGCGGCCAGTTCATCAAGACCAAGGGCCGCATTGCAAAAGCGTTCGGGATTATCAACCTCGTCCGGTTCCGCCTGGGCTGGTGGAAGCTTGATGCTGCGTTCCGTGCGATCTCAGGGCGGCTAGGTACGCGCGTAGTGCCCTATATGACGTCCGATGGCGCTTATGCCGTCGATGTCGATAACCCGCGCACCTATGCCATCGCGGAAATCCTCCTTAAAAAACGCAAGCTTTAGGCCGTAAGCGCGCAAAACTGGTGCTTTGATTTGGCTTTCGCTAGGGCCCGGACAGATTCGAAAATTGGAGCAATAATATGCGTGCAGTTGGTGTCATCGGAGCGGGTCAAATGGGTGCGGGCATCGCGCAAGTGAGCGCTGCGGCTGGCTATCAAGTCTATCTGTCCGACCTAGATCTTGTTAAGGCCGAGGAAGGCAAAGCCGGCATTGCAAAGGCGCTGCACCGTTTGATCGCCAAAGAGAAAATGGGGCAGGATGAAGCCGAAACATTGTTGTCGCGCATTGAACCGGTCGCCAGTTACGAACCCATGGCGGATGCCGGGCTGATCATCGAAGCCGCGACCGAGCGCGAGGAAATCAAGCGCAAGATATTTGAGGCGGTGGGCAAGGTCCTTGGCCATCAGGCGGTGCTGGCGTCGAACACGTCGTCGATTCCGATCACGCGGTTGGCGCAATCATCGCCTGACCCGAAACGCTTCATCGGCGTCCATTTTTTCAACCCGGTGCCCGTCATGGGCCTGATTGAAATCATTCGCGGCCTTGCGACCACGGACGCCACAGTCGATATCGTGCGTCAATATGGCGAGGCGCTCGGCAAGCAATTGGTGTTTGCCAATGACGCGCCGGGCTTCATCGTCAACCGCGTGT
>JAZKGS010000067.1:7457-41309 GCA_040385805.1 Pseudomonadota bacterium
GGCAAGCAATTGGTGTTTGCCAATGACGCGCCGGGCTTCATCGTCAACCGCGTGTTGATGCCTATGATCAACGAAGCGTGCTTTGCACTGGGTGAAGGCGTTGCCAGTATTCGTGACATCGACACCGCGTGCCAATTGGGCCTCAATCACCCTATGGGCCCGCTGACGCTGGCGGATTTTATCGGGCTCGACACCTGCCTTGAAATCACCAATGTCCTGTTTCAATCGACGGGTGATCCCAAATTCCGTCCGGCACCCTTGCTGCAGAAATATGTCGAAGCCGGATGGTATGGCCGCAAGGTAAAGCGAGGCTTTTACGATTATTCGGGTGACGTGCCAGTACCGACGCGCTGAGGTTAATCGGCGCGCGCCGCAATGAAGGCTTGGCCCAGATCGGCGATGAGGTCGTCGGTGTCTTCCAGGCCGATTTGCAGGCGGATGAGCGTGCCTTCCTTCTCCCACGGCACGACCGACCGATATTTTTCGGGGTGGACGGGCAAGGCAAGGCTTTCAAAGCCGCCCCAGCTATAGCCAATTCCGAATAGTTCCAACGTGTCGACGAAGGCAGCAGCGGTTGCGGCATTACCCTTATGGATGAAGGAAAAAAGCCCTGAGGCGCCAGTAAAGTCGCGCTTCCAAATTTCGTGTCCGGGGCAATCGGGCAAAGCCGGGTGGAACACCGCTGCGACGTCAGGCTGCGTGTGCAGCCACTTGGCGATCTGCAGCGCCGAGGTCTCATGCGCCTTCATCCGTACGGACAATGTGCGCAGGCCGCGGCTGGCCAGATAGGCATCGTCAGGCGACACTGTCTGGCCAAGCTGTTGCGCGGTTTGGCGCAATCGGGTCCAATATTTTTCATGCGTCGTGACGCTGCCCATCATGACGTCACTGTGGCCGACAATATATTTGGTGCACGATAAGATCGCCATGTCGATGCCCTTATCGAGCGCAGTGTGAAAATAAGACGTTGCCCAGGTGTTATCGAGTAGAGTCACGGCACTCCGCTTTTTGGCAGTTGCGCAAATGGCGGGAATGTCTTGCACTTCGAACGTCAGGCTTCCGGGCGATTCCAGCAAAATCGCTTTCGTTCGGTCGCAGAACAGGGTGTCATAGTCGGTGACCAGCGGATCAAAATAGCGTGTCTCGACCCCAAACCGCTTCAGAAACCCTTCGGCGAAGGACCGGCTTGGGTCATAGGCATTGTCCGTCATTAACAAGACATCACCGCTTTTCAGGACCGACAACAATGCGCACGCAACGGCTGCTACACCCGAAGGATATAGCATTGTCCCATGCGCGCCGGGCTCCATTTCGGTGAGCGCTTCGGCCAGTGACCATTGCGTTGGCGAACCACGGCGGCCGTAGAAAAAGCGGCCATCTTGATTGCCCGTCTTGCCTGCCTCCAACGCCGCCACATTTTCGTACAAATGCGTACTGGCGCGCCAGACGGGCACGTTGACGACGGGGCCGGTTAGCGAACGGCTTCGTCCTGCTATGACTGTTTTGGTGGCTGGCTTCTGGGGCTTGTCAGAATTCAAGCCGCACCCAGCGCCTTGGGCGTGTCTTTATCGAGGCCCCATTCCGACCAGCTGCCGTCATACAAGGCCACGTCGGTCTTGCCCGTCATCCGCGCACCGAACAGGACGACCGCCGCGGTCATTCCAGATCCGCATGTGGTGATCATAGGCTTACTGAGGTCAACGCCTGCATCTGCAAACGCCTGGGTAAGCTCATCGCCGCGCTTCCACGTGCCGTCTGCATTGAACAATTGGCCGAAGGGCAGGTTACGGCTGCCCGGAATATGTCCCGACGCCATTTCTGGGCGTGGCTCGGCTTCTTCGCCAGTAAAGCGACCAGCGCCGCGGGCATCGACGACGGTCGCGTCCTTGCTGTGCAAATTGGCGAGCATGTCGGCCTTGCTGCGCACGGCCTTGTCATCTTTCCAAACGGTGAAGTGGCGGTGGCGCAAGGCTGGCTTGCCGGTTTCAAGCGGGCGGCCTTCGGCTTTCCACTTGGCAATGCCGCCGTCGAGGATCGCAACGTCATGTGCACCAAACAGCGTGAGCATCCACCAAGCACGGGTGGCGGATTTGAACGGGCTGTCGTCGTAAACCACGATGCGGCTGCCATCGCCAAGACCAAGCGATTGCATGCGGCTCGCGAATTTTTCGGGTGGCGGCAAAGTGTTGGGCAGGCTGCTATTGGCGTCGGCAAGCTCTTCCAAGTCCATGAACACCGCCGATGGAATATGCCCGCCTTCATATTCGGCCTGCGCATTGCGGCCAGCGTCGGGCATGAAATATGTCGCATCGACCACACGTAGGTCGGACGCGCCGATTTCTTTAGCCAACCATTCGGTGCTTACTAACAATTCCATGATTTTCGTCCTTGCCCGCATTTATGATTCTTGTGCGGTGCAAGATAAGCAGCTTTTTAAAACTATCCAAGTGTTTCGAGAAATTGCTTCGCTTGGACCCTCAGCGCAACTTTATCGGCATCAGCCATGCGCTCCCAATTTTTATAGGGCATCGCCATACGCGGATTTTTGCGCAGTCTGCCTTCGTTTCGAGCGATGAATTCCCAGTATAACGCGTTGAAAGGGCACGCCTTTGGCCCAACACGCTGCTTGACGTCATAGCGGCAATTTGTGCAATAGTCGGACATGCGGTTGATGTAGGCCCCGCTCGCCGCATAAGGTTTTGACGCCAACATGCCGCCATCGGCGAACTGGCTCATGCCAAGGCTGTTGGGTAATTCAACCCATTCATAGGCGTCGGCATAGACTGCAAGATACCATATATGGACCTCCTTGGGGTTCAGCCCAGCCAGCAAAGCGAAATTACCAGTGATCATCAACCGCTGGATATGGTGCGCGTAGCTATGCTCGATCGTCTGGCCAATGGCTTGCGACAGGCAAAGCATGTCGGTTTTGCCGGTCCAGTAAAAGTCGGGAAGCGACCGCGTCGCATCAAGGGCGTTGTTGTCCACATAATCAGGGCCAGCATGCCAATATATCCCGCGCACATATTCACGCCAGCCAATGACTTGGCGAATAAAGCCTTCTGCAGCATTGATCGGCACTTTGCCCGCTTGATATTGCACCTCAACCGCGCGGCACAGTTCAAGCGGGTCAAGCAAGCCTGAATTGATGTAAGGCGACAGGATCGAGTGCCACAAAAACGGCTCTCCAGTAAGCATCGCGTCCTGATAGTCGCCGAAATTTGGCAAGGCGTGCTCAAGGAAATGCTTTTGCTGCTTCAGCGCATCTGCGCGCGTGACGGCAAAGCCAAATTTGGCAGTATGGCCGATATTCCCGGCAAAGCGGGCCTCGACCATGTCGATGACTTCTTGCGTCACGGCATTTGGCGCAAAGTGCAGTGGCTTTGGCATGTTCAGATCGCGCTTGGCCGGTTTGCGATTTTCGGCATCGAAATTCCACTGCCCGCCCTCCGGCGTGTCGCCATTCATCATCAGGCCGGATTGGCGGCGCATATCGCGATAGAAAAACTCCATCCGCAATTGCTTGCGGTCCTTTGCCCAGCTTTCGAATTCGGCATGGGTACATAAGAACCGGTCGTCGGGCAGGACTTCGACGGAGACATCAAAGCGGTCGGGCCAGCTATCTAACATGGCCTTCACGCGCCACTCGCCCGCCTCGGTCACGCGCAGTGCGGATATTTTATGGCGTTCTATTGCGCGGGCAACTTCGCCGGTGAAGCTTCCGCTATTTTCTGCGTCGGTAAGCTTGATATAATCGACAGCCCATCCTGCGCTGCGCAAATCCTCCGAATGATGACGCATGGCAGACAGGATATACGCCATTTTGGACTTGTGATGCGGCACATATTCGGTCTCTTCATCTACCTCGGCCATCAGGATGACACACGCGCTTTTATCCTGCCCGGCTAAAGACGAAAGGCCGTGGCTTAATTGATCGCCAAATACAGGAATGAGTGTTTTCATGCCGCGTGCCTTAACCATAAGGGCCGTCAGGCACGATACAGCATTTCAGGATAGCAATGCCCGCTGCCCCAGGCGATCAAAGCTGCGCGGTCCTTGGTCGAGGCGCAATGGCCCCATCTTTTGCTGCGGCGGGGAGGATTCGCGCCCGATCATGCAGACCAAACGAGCGACCTCTTGTGCAGTTCCATCGGCTGAAAGGCGAATCAGTTTCGCCAATATTATAGGTGCGAGCAGCGTCTTGTTTTGGAGCGAAAATGTCTGCATCTCATGCAACGCCACGCCCAGTTGAAGCGGCAGGTTCATGTGCCCGCCGGGCTTGACCGAACCAAGCGGGGTAGGGGCAATATGGTCCGAATTTGCAAAGAAATGGTCGATAGCGCTTTGCTGTTCCTTGCTGGCGGATATCAGGACAGCAGATAGTGCCAGATTTTCGGCGGCAGTCCCACCTGCATTGGTAATTTGCAACTGGCCTTTGATGTTGAGACTACTGAAACTCACCACTGCATTTTCCGGCACAAAAGCCATGGATAGGTCGCGCACGGGTGTCGGCTTTGGCATTGCGACATCAGGTTGCGCGCGCGACGATGCGGGTCGCGGCGGTGGCGAGCTCGACGGCTTGGCGGTCTGCCTTGGGCGTGGCGCGACGGCAGCAGCGGCAGCCTGTTGTCGCTGCCAAACATAGAAAGCGCCGCCCGCAAGGGCTAGCAAAACTGCTACCAATGCCGCCAATTCTGCTATTCCCACGCCTTCTTCTTCGGGAGGTGCGGGCGTATCAGTCCGGGGCTCGGTTGCTGTGCTGGCTGGTGCCACATCAGGGGCAGGCGTGGGCTCGGCTAAAACAGCATCTGTCTCTCGTTCCGTTTGAGTATCCGGAGCTTTATCTACCGGTGCGGCGGGCGACGTCCGTTGAGGCGCTGCCACCGGAGGACTTGGCTGGCGCATGACGGGCGGCGGCGTTTCCTCAACGGTCGGCGTTGTCACCGGCGGTGCTACTGCCTCTGGCCCTACTGGTTCCGGCGCAGTTTCTCGTGGCGGAGGGTCCAAACGAAAGTCGCGCAGTTCGGGCGGCGTATTTTGAACCGCATCCTGCGCATGGGCGACCGACGCCCCGTTTATTGCCAGCAGGAGCGTGCCAAGGAGTATTCCCGGACTGCGGAACTTTGTGCGTCGTTGGATTGTCATATACCAACCACGCCCAAAGCTTCTGCGCGTGAACGTCAAATGAATATCGGCAGCATCCGGTATCACCCGTTTGCTTCCCGTGACGAAACGGCTAAATGCGCGCTTATGACTGATACATTACAACCAAAATTCCTCGGTGCGCAAAGCGCGCTTCCCCAAACGCCCGAAGAGGCGCAACTGGATTATGTCCCCAATCCGCGTCCGGATACGCTGTATCTCGCGCGCTTTGCTGTGCCTGAATTTACTTCGCTTTGCCCCGTCACGGCACAGCCGGATTTTGCGCATTTGGTGATCGACTATGCGCCGAACGCGACCATCGTCGAATCGAAATCGTTAAAACTATTCTTGGGTTCATTCCGCAACCATGCTGCTTTTCACGAAGATTGCACCGTTGGCATTGGCCAGCGCCTTTTCTCCGAGATGCAGCCACATTGGCTCCGCATCGGTGGCTATTGGTATCCGCGCGGCGGCATACCAATTGACGTGTTCTGGCAATCGGGCGAGCCACCCAAGGGTCTTTGGTTGCCCGACCAGGGCGTTCAACCCTATCGCGGGCGCGGCTGACCTACTTGAACAATCCGCCTAAAATCCCGCGCACCAAAGATTTGCCGAACGATCCGGCAACCTGACGGCCAATCGAGTTTGCGGCGGAGCGTGCGGCCGATTGCAGCATCTTGTCCGCCATGCTTGGTTTCGCGGCCTCACGCGCGGCGACAGCCTGCTGACGCGCGGCCTCTTTTGCGGCAACGGCCTCGGCGCGGGCTGCTTCCTTTGCGGCGGCAGCAGCTTCCTTGTCTGCAACCGCCTGTGCCTTGGCTTCCTGCGCTGCTGCGGCAGCTTGCGCCCCTTTGGCCGCCAGTATCTCTTCGGCAGATTCGCGGTCTATCATCGCGTCATATTTGTCGCCAATGGCATCCGTCGCAATCATCACGCCGCGCTCTTGCGGGGTCAGCGGCCCGACGCGGCTCGATGGTGCCTTAATCAACGTGCGCTGTACCATTGATGGCGACCCGTCCGGCTGAAGCAAGGACACAAGCGCCTCACCGATTTTCAGCTCAGTAATGACCTGCGCGACATCAAGCGCCGGATTCGGACGGAAGGTTTCGGCGGCTGACTTGACCGCTTGCTGGTCGCGCGGGGTGAAGGCGTTTAATTTATGCTGAATCCGGTTGTTCAACTGCGCCGCGACGGTGTCGGGAATATCGATTGGGTTCTGGGTAATGAAATATACGCCAACGCCCTTGGACCGGATAAGCCGGACAACCTGTTCGATCTTTTCAAGCAAGGCCTTTGGCGCATTGTTGAACAACAGATGGGCCTCATCAAAGAAGAAGACGAGCTTTGGCTTGTCGGCATCGCCAATCTCGGGAAGCGTTTCAAACAGTTCGGAAAGCAGCCAGAGGAGGAAGGTTGAGTAAAGTTTCGGGCTAGACATCAGGCGGTCGGCAGCAAGGATATTTACCACACCCCGGCCACCGTCATCGCAGCGGATAAGGTCGCTTAGTTCAAGGGCAGGCTCCCCAAAGAAATTCTCGCCGCCTTGTGACCGCAGTTGAAGCAATGCGCGTTGAATGCTGCCTACGGACTGCTTTGAGATGTTGCCATATTGAAGCGTCAACGTGTCGGCTTGCTCGCCGCAATACA
The DNA here is from genome assembly GCA_040385805.1 of Pseudomonadota bacterium. GTDB lineage: Bacteria > Pseudomonadota > Alphaproteobacteria > Sphingomonadales > Sphingomonadaceae > Sphingorhabdus_B. The sequence goes on from JAZKGS010000067.1 coordinate 14,247, forward strand.
CGAGCATCGATTGCAGATCATCAAGGTCGAGCATCAATAGCCCTTCCTCATCGGCAAAATGGAATGCGATGTTCAAAACGCCTTCTTGAACCTCATTCAGGTCCATCAGACGCGCGAGCAACAAGGGACCCATTTCGGAAACAGTCGTGCGCACAGGATGGCCTTGTTCACCGAATAAGTCCCAGAATTGCGACGGATTGTCCTTATAGGCCCAATCCTGCTGCCCGATCTCTGTGGCGCGCGCGGCAAAGATTTCGTGGGTTTTTGTCTGCGGTGATCCCGCCATGGCCAATCCGGACAAGTCACCTTTCACATCTGCGACAAATGTCGGAACACCCGCTGCGGACAGGCCCTCAATGATGCCTTGCAAAGTCACCGTTTTACCTGTGCCCGTCGCGCCAGCTATCAAACCATGCCGGTTTGCCCGTTTAAGATTAAGCACTTCGTGGCCGCTGGAATTTTGTCCAATGAAGATGCTATCCATATAATTGGTCACCTATGAGATTTGAGCTCTGCAAAGGCTTATGAAGCGGCAAGGCAGCCAAGTAAATCCTGCAATGGATTGGGGGTGCGTTAACATGCGGTGGTTCCTCCTCTCGTCGACGTCCAAGAATCGTTCGTCGCAAAAATTGTGTAAAGGCTGTTATCAGGCGCGCGACTGCTCTATCCTGCCGGCATGGTCCATGAAGCAAAAATTCGGGTAAAGTGCGCTCAAGGCGCGCATCGCAAGGGCATGGTCGCATTGGCCACGTTATCAATCTTGTCGGGATGTGTTGCAGCAGAGCCGGGGCCGCCCCGCGCAAAGCCAGCCCCGACAGCCGCCGCAACCACACCAAACCGGCCGCCGCCGTCACGGCCGGTTGCTGCTTCAGTTCCCGCCCGTCCGCCCATCGTGCGCGCGCCTGCAGGACTTGATAATCTGCTAAACGAACAATGGCGCATTTTCCCGGGTCGCACCGGCGTTGCCGTCATGCGCATTGATGGTGGCGAATGGATCACGGGCAAGCGGACAGGCGAGCTTTTCCCGCAGCAAAGCGTCTCCAAAACATGGGTAGCGTTGACGATTTTGGACTTGGTCGATCAGGGCAAGGTCCGGCTTGATCAAAAAGTGCGAATTACGCGCGATGATCTGGCAGTGTTTCATCAGCCCATTCGCGAACGCGTTATCGCCAATGGGGAGATTGAAGTAACAGTACTTTCCTTGCTTGAGCAAGCCATCATCGGCAGCGATAACACCGCTAATGACTCCTTATTGCGCACTGCAGGTGGTCCGCAGGCTGTGCAGAATTTCCTGGTCCGTAAAAATCTGGGGGCCATTCGCTTCGGTCCCGGCGAGCGCCTGATGCAAAGCGGCATTGCGGGCATGGATTGGCGTCAGGAATATTCGATTGGACGCCGCTTTTACGCCGCGCGGGCAGAAGTTCCGCTGGCGACGCGGAAGGCTGCGTTAGATCGCTATCTTGCCGATCCTATCGACGGGGCAAGTCCTGAGGCAATTGTCCGCGCGCTTGCGAAATTGGCTAAAGGTGAATTGCTCTCGGCCGCATCGACCCGCCTCATTTTGGGGATTATGTCGCGTACATCAAGCGGCCCGAACCGGTTGAAGGCTGGGGTACCTGCGGGTTGGCGCTTTTTGCACAAGACTGGAACGGGGCAAGTTCTGCCGCCAGTTTCTACAGGTTATAATGATATAGGGATCATGACTGCGCCAGACGGCACACGCTATGCGGTCGCTGTTATGATGGGGAGCACGACTGCACCAATTCCGCAGCGCATGTCATTCATGCAATTTGTATCGCGTACCGTCGCGACATATCACGAACAATAAGAATGCCCGGGGTCCAGCAGGTTGGCGGTCACGTGCATCCAGCCTTACCGTAGACAAAGAAAAGGGCCGTCCTGTAAACAGGACAGCCCTTATCAAATGCTTTCGCTTAAAAAGCGCGAATATTACTTCGCAGCTTCTTTCGCAGCGTCTGCAGCTTCACCAGCTTCTGCAGCGGCGTCGGTTGCAGTTGCAGCGGCGTCAGTTGCAGTTGCAGCAGCGTCGGTTGCAGTTGCTTCAGTTGCAGCAGCAGCATCGGTAGCTACTTCAGCGCCTTCAACAGCGGCATCAGCAGCTTCTGTGGTTGCTTCTGTGGTTGCTTCTGCTTCTGTGGTTGCTTCTTCAGCACCTGAGCAAGCAGCCAAACCGAGCGAAGCGGCAAGAACGAGAGATACAGCAATTTTCTTCATATGGGAAACCCCCTAGCAAAACTTATGAAACCTGACAGGCATACAACAACGATTGCAGCTTGCCTGCGAAAAGCCCTCTAGCCCGTTCGTTATTTGCTGGCAATGCGGTTTTTCACGGATTGATATTGTTCCATAGCTAATTGGGGGGTATCTCTACCTTTAAGGTAGAAAATACGGCTAATTTGAGCCGATTGACTTGATATAAAGATTTCTTTATATCACCTTTCAAATGATCAATTTGCTTAATATCATGCGGGCTTTAGCTGATCCGACACGCTTGCGAATCGTGTTTCTGGCGCTTCGCCTCGAGTTGTCGGTCGGCGAATTGGTTCAGATACTCGACCAAAGCCAGCCGCGTGTCTCGCGTCACATCCGAATATTGGACGAGGCAGGCCTTCTTGAACGGCGCAAAGAGGGAAGCTGGGTGTTTCTGCGACCTGCAGCCATTTTGACCGACAGCCCGCTGACGTCATTGCTAGCTGAGGCAGACGTATCCCAGGCAAAGGCGTTTCAACGCGATCTTCTCCGGCTTGATGAAGTCCGCAACGCACGCACGAACATGGCCGCAACCTATTTCGCCGCGCACGCCGATGAATGGGATTCGCTTCGTTCACTACATATCGCCGATTCAGAGGTCGAGGCGCGTCTGGCGCAAATCCTACACAGCGCGCCGTTGGGACGTGTCCTTGATGTTGGCACAGGCACTGGACGCATTGTGGAGTTGTTTGCCGCCGAATCAGAACGTTTTGTTGCGGTCGACAATAGCCCCGAAATGTTGCGACTGGCGCGTGCGAAGATCGCAAACCTAAGCGCCGAAATCGCTAGCAAAGTTGAAATCAAGCTTGGTGACTTTAACATGTTGCCCGTTGGCGACGGGGAGTTCGACAGCGTCATTTTTCACCAGGTGCTGCATTATGCGCAGCACCCTGAAGCCGTCATCGCCGAAGCGATCCGCACGCTCGCGCCGGGGGGCAGACTCGTCATCGTCGACTTCGCTGCGCATAATCTTGAGGAGCTACGCACGGTGCATGCTCATGCCCGGCTCGGGTTTGCGGATGATTTCATGAAGAAGGCTTTTGCAGTTAACGGGCTGCAGATGGTTCATCAAACGGCGCTTGAGGCGGGCGAGTTGATTGTCAAAGTCTGGATGGGGCAAAAGCTCTCCGGCGTGCAACAGCGCCCCAAGAACAATTTGAGCTCAAAGAACAACTTAAGGATCGTCGCATGATACTCCCGCTTGCCCAGATGCAGGAGGCCAGCCGCGCTGTTTCCTCACCGCTTTTCGCCGGGCTTTCCGGTGATTGCGAAATCAGCTTTGAATTCTTCCCGCCCAAGACGGAGAAGATGGAAGAGCAATTGTGGGATTCTGTTGTAACGCTTGCTCCACTCGGGCCCCGCTTTGTGTCTGTAACCTATGGGGCCGGTGGTTCAACGCGCGAGCGTACGCACAACACCGTGGCGCGTATTGCCCGTGAGACCAGTATTCCCGCTGCAGCGCATTTGACATGTGTCGAAGCGTCAAAGGGCGAAATTGCTGACGTGGCCAACGCCTATTGGGCGGCAGGGGTTCGCCATATCGTCGCACTGCGCGGGGACGCGCCAAGCTCTGACGGACAATTTGTGCCGCATCCCGACGGCTATGCCAGCGCTGCTGAGCTGGTGGAAGGTCTGCGCAAGCTGCATCCATTCGAAATCTCGGTCAGTGCCTATCCCGAAACCCATCCTGAAGCATTGTCCGCGGCGTCAGACATTGATTTTCTCAAGCGCAAGCTGGATTCAGGCGCGAGCCGTGCGATCACGCAATTCTTTTTTGAGCCCGAAACTTTTTTCCGCTTTCGTGATGCCGTTGCTGCGGCAGGCATTGATGCAGAGATTGTCCCTGGCATCATGCCTGTATCGAACTTCGCCGCTATTACCCGCATGTCCCAAATGACTGGCACTGCGATCCCCAATTGGATGGCGCATCTGTTCGATGGCCTCGATGACCATCCTTCGGCGCGGCAACTTGTGGCGGCGACGGTGTCAGCGGAAATGTGCCGTAAACTATACGCAGGCGGCGTACGGGATTTCCATTTTTACACGCTGAACCGCGCGGAACTGTCTTATGCGATTTGCCATTTGCTTGGCAAAAGACCCATAGGCCTTGCTCAAGAGGCCGCGGCATGAGCGCGCGTGAAGCTTTTGTAGCCCGTGCAGCCAGCCAGATACTCGTCTTTGACGGTGGCTACGGCACCGCGATTCAGGGGTATAAACTCTCCGAAGCCGATTATCGCGGCGCGCTTGAACTCACGCATGATCAAAAGGGCAATAACGACCTTCTGTCGATCACCCGCCCCGACATCGTAGGCGCAATCCACAGCGCCTATCTTGAGGCGGGTGCGGACATGATCGAGACCAACACCTTTAGCGCTACAAAAATCAGCATGGCGGATTATGGTTGTGAACATTTGGTGCCGCAGCTGAATGTGGACTCGGCCAAGCTCGCGCGTGCCTGTTGCGATGCGGCAGAAGCCAAGGATGGTATTCGACGCTTCGTAGCTGGTTCGATTGGTCCGACGAACAAAACCTTGTCTTTGTCACCCGATGTCAACGACCCGGGCTACCGCGAAATCGATTTTGACTATTTGAAAGATGTCTATCGCGAGCAATGTGATGCGTTGATCGAAGGCGGTGTTGATTTCCTGTTGATCGAGACAATTTTTGACACGCTTAATGCCAAATGCGCTGCAATGGCTGCGCAAGAAGCGGCGGCTGCGTGCGGGCGCGATGTGCCGTTGATGATATCAATGACCATCACCGACATGGCGGGCCGCAACCTGTCGGGCCATACAGTCGAGGCATTCTGGGCCGCGATCCGGCACGTAAAGCCACTGACGATTGGACTCAATTGCTCTTTCGGCGCAGACCTTCTGCGTCCGCATCTGGCGGCATTGTCCAAACAAGCAGACGCGCTGGTGATGGCTTATCCCAATGCTGGCCTGCCTAACGATCTCGCTGAATATGATGAGTTACCGGAGACAACGGCGGCGTTGATTGGCCAATGGCTCGATGACGGCCTGGTGAACATCGTTGGCGGATGCTGTGGCACAACGCCTGCGCATATCGCCGCAATTGCCAAGGCTGTTGCCGACCGTGCGCCGCGCGCCATTCCAAAGGCTGATGTCGTGACCCGGCTTGCGGGGCTTGAACCCTTCGTCATGGCCGCCTGAACCCCTTTTTAAAGCAGAACAAAAATGTCCTCCCCCATTTCATCCTCTCGCTTCGTCAACATTGGCGAGCGCACCAATGTCACTGGCAGCGCCAAGTTCAAAAAGCTGATCCTGTCGGGCGACTACGAAGCCGCCGTTGAAGTTGCGCGTGACCAGGTCGAAAACGGCGCGCAGATTATTGACATCAACATGGATGAAGGACTGCTCGACGCGCATGAGGCGATGACAACCTTCATCAAGCGCATCGCTGCGGAGCCGGATATTGCGCGTGTGCCGCTGATGATCGACAGCTCCAAATGGAGCGTGATCGAGGCCGGGCTGAAATGCGTTTCAGGCAAGCCGATCGTGAACTCGATATCCATGAAGGAAGGCGAAGAGGCGTTTCTGTATCATGCGCGTCTGTGCATGGCATATGGCGCCGCCGTCGTTGTCATGGCCTTCGATGAAACCGGGCAGGCCGACACGCAAGCGCGCAAGGTCGAGATCTGCAAACGCGCTTATGACTTGTTGGTTGGCATTGGTTTCCCGCCAGAAGACATTATTTTCGATCCCAACATCTTTGCGGTGGCAACGGGGATTGAGGAGCATAACAATTACGGCGTCGACTTTATCGAGGCCGTCAAGGAACTGCGTGTTTTGTGCCCGCATGCCCATTATTCGGGCGGGCTTTCCAACCTGTCGTTCAGCTTCCGCGGCAACGAACCCGTCCGCCGGGCGATGCATTCGATCTTCCTCTATTATGCTATTCCTGCCGGACTGGACATGGCCATCGTCAATGCAGGGCAGCTTGATATCTATGATGATATCGACCCTGAACTGCGCGTCGCGTGCGAAGACGTCATCCTCAACCGAGACCCCGATGCGACCGAGCGCCTGATCGCGCTCGCGGAAAAATATCGCGGTACTGATGTAGCGCAGGAAAAGGCCGAGGCCGAATGGCGCGGCTGGCCCGTCACCAAGCGGCTGGAGCATGCGTTGGTCAAGGGCATCGATGCGCATATTGTCGACGATACCGAAGAGGCGCGTTTGGCCATCAAGGCGGCTGGCGGTCGCCCCATCGAGGTTATTGAAGGGCCGTTGATGGACGGTATGAATGTCGTTGGCGACCTGTTCGGTTCAGGCCGGATGTTCTTGCCGCAGGTGGTGAAATCCGCGCGCGTCATGAAAAAGGCAGTCGCGCATCTCTTCCCGTATATTGAGGCGGAGAAAGAGGCTGGCGCGAAGGGCAAAGGCAAGATCATCATGGCGACCGTGAAGGGCGACGTGCATGATATTGGCAAGAACATCGTTGGCGTTGTGTTGCAATGTAATGGCTTCGAAATAGTCGACCTGGGCGTCATGGTTCCATGGCCGACAATCTTGCAGGCTGCGGTCGAACATGATGCTGACATGATCGGGCTGTCCGGCCTTATCACTCCTTCGCTCGATGAAATGGTGACGGTGGCTGAGGAAATGGAAAAAGCGGGCATGACAATGCCGCTGATGATCGGCGGGGCAACCACGTCGAAAACGCACACAGCCTTGCGTATTGAACCAGTCTATTCCGGCCCCGTCATTCACGTGCTCGACGCGTCGCGCGCTGTTGGTGTGGCAGGCACATTGGTCAGCGATACGATGGCGGACAAGTTCGTTGCCGACACCCGCGCCGAATATAGCCACATCCGTGATGCTCGCGCTGGCAAGACAGCAAAGCCGCTCGCGACGCTTGAAGAAGCCCGCGCCAATGCTTTCGAAATTGACGAAAGCATGAAACCAGCCCCGCCGCAAAAGCCGGGTATTCATGTCTATGACGACTGGGACTTGGCTGACCTGCGCAATTATATTGACTGGACCCCGTTCTTCCGCGCGTGGGAATTGCATGGCAATTATCCAGCGATTTTGACCGATGACATTGTGGGCGAAAGCGCGACCAGCCTTTTTGCCGATGCCAATGCGATGCTCGACAAAATCATCAATGAAAAATGGTTGCGTGCGAAGGGGGTTGCTGGCCTGTGGCCCTGCTGGCGCGATGGCGATGACGTTGTGGTCTATTGCGAAAAGACCGAAACACGGGTGCGCCTGCCATTCCTGCGCCAACAAATCGCCAAGCGTGAGGGCCGGGCGAATATGTGCCTCGCCGATTTTATCAGTCGTGATGGCGACTGGATTGGCGGCTTTGCCGTCACAACCGGCCATGGCATCGGCACGCATTTGGCGCAGTTTAAAGCCAATATCGACGATTATTCGGACATCATGTTGAAAGCCCTCGCCGATCGGTTGGCCGAAGCCTTCGCTGAGCGCATGCATGAGCATGTCCGCAAGGATCTATGGGGCTATGCAGCCGATGAGCAGTTCACACCCGAGGCGTTGAACCGTGAGGAGTATCGCGGCATTCGGCCAGCGCCTGGCTATCCCGCCTGTCCGGACCATAGCTTGAAACCAATATTGTTCGACCTGCTGGATGCCACGCATAAGACTGGAATCACCCTGACCGAAAGTTTCGCAATGCTGCCAACCGCAGCGGTGAGTGGTCTTTATTTCGGTCACCCGCAGTCCGAATATTTTGGCGTAGCGCGAATTGGCGATGACCAGGTGTCAGATTATGCGGCACGGCGCGGACTCGATATGGACCGCGCGCGGCAATATTTGCGGCCAAATCTCAACGAGTGATGTTGCCTTGCCCCCGCAAGGGACTTTTGTTGGCGGCACATTTAAACTACTGGAATTGCTGGGCAGTTTGGCGTTTATTTACCGCCGCCAAAGTAATCGGGAACGCCGTAATGAAGACATGTCATTTCATCCTAATTGCCATGCTCAGCGCAACCGCGGCATCGGCGCAAAATGGCGCGCCATTCCAGAACGCCGAAACCGGCCGCGGGTATACTAGCCTACAAGCCGCGGTTGATTCGATTGGCGATGCCGAAGGCACGATTATCATCGCGCCCGGCACGTACCGCCAATGCGCAGTGCAAACATCGGGCATCATTGCCTTTCGCGCGAGCATTCCGGGGCAGAGCGTTTTCGATAGCAAAACCTGCGAAGGCAAAGCAGCCTTTGTGTTGCGCGGGCAGGCGGCGCGCGTGGACGGCATCGTCTTTCAAAATATGCGCGTGCCTGATGCCAATGGCGCAGGGATTCGGCTTGAAAAGGGGAGCCTTACCGTAACCCGCAGCATTTTCCGCAACAGCGAGCAGGGCATATTAACCGCCGAAGACAAGACCGGCGAAATCAGTGTTGATCAGTCAAGTTTTTCCGGGCTTGGCCGCTGCGACCGCGGTCTGCCCTGTGCGCACAGCATTTACATTGGTGGATATAGGGCGCTTTCGGTCACGAAGAGCCGTTTCGAGCGCGGCAATGGCGGTCATTATGTCAAAAGCCGCGCTGGACGGGTGACTATTACCGACAGCGCCTTTGACGATAGTCGCGGTCGCGAAACTAATTACATGATCGACTTGCCCAATGGTGCAAGCGGCACCATCGCGCGCAATATCTTTGTGCAAGGTGCGTCGAAGGAAAATTACAGCGCCTTCATCACCGTCGCGCCAGAAGGCCGGACGCATAGCAGTGCGGGCCTTTCGATCAACGCAAATGAAGCCAGCATCGCGCCAGGCGTCGACCGGGAGACTGTGTTTGTTGCGGACTGGTCAGGCGACCGCCTGGCATTAGGCAGCAACCGGCTTGGGCGTGGTCTGAAACCGTTTGAAAAGCGTTAGCCATCGTCATGCCCGCTGCGCTGAACTGACGATGGCTTGTTTGACGCGAGGAGTTGCGGCTTAGCGACCCTGCGCGCGCCACCTTCTGACGACGCGTTCCAGTATCTCGGCTTCCCCGCCGGTTTCCTGCCACAACTGGCTGAACAACGGATCTTCGGATGCCGGGCGTTTTTCTTCTTCGAGATTGTCGAGCGCAACGCGGATCGGGATGCTGACACCTTCGCCGCAGATGATGCATTCGCGGTTGCGCAGCGCGGGGATCGAGTCGAGGAATCCGCGCGCGCCCTCGGGCATTGCGGCGCGGACAAAGGCTTGGTCGCGGTCGTTGTTCAAACGCATCGAAATGATCGTGCCGCATTGCGACAATACGCCCTCGGCCAAGTCGGAGGGGCGCTGCGTAATCAGGCCAAGCGACACGCCATATTTACGGCCTTCCTTGGCGATCCGTTCAAGAATCGAGCGCACGGCGCTATCTTTGGAAACACGCTCCGACGGGATATAACGGTGCGCCTCTTCGCAGACGAGCAATATCGGGCGCTGCGGTTCATTGCGTGACCAAATGGCATAGTCGAACACGAGACGCGAAAGCACCGCAACCACGGTCGAGGTGATATCCGATGGCACACCCGAAACGTCAATGATGGAGATTGGCTTACCATTTGATGGCAGCCGGAAGATTTTGCCGACAAAATCCGCCATGGTGTCGCCAACGAGCATCCCTGAAAACATGAAATTATAGCGAGGGTCAGCCTTCAGTTCATCAATTTTGCTTTTAAGCCGCATGAAGGGCGCGGACGATGTCGCCTTGTCGAGCTTGCCCATTTCATTCTGAATGATGTTCGTCAAATCGGACAACAGATAAGGAATTGGTGCATCAACGGTAAGCTTGCCAATGGTCTCTGCAATCCGATTTTTCGACCGCGCCTGCAAAAGACACTTTGCGAGAATATCAGAATCTATCTGTTTTTCGTCGCCAGTGGATGTGACGAAAATCTCGCAATGTTCCGCGAAGTTCATCATCCAATAAGGCATGGCCAGGTTGTTGACGTCGAACAGCGCGCCATTATGTTTGAATGCAGCGCTATATTCGCCATGCGGATCGATCATGACGATATGCCCCTCGGGTGCAATATCGCAAATCTTGTGCAATATGAGAGCGGCGCTGGTCGACTTACCTGTACCTGTCGATCCCAAAAGCGCGAAATGCTTGCCCAGCATAGCATCAACATACAGCGCACCGCGAATATCTTTGGTTGGAAACACGGTTCCAATCTCGACATTGGCGCGGGCATCTGCCGCATAGACCTGTTTTAAGTCTGGGCTGGAAACGGCATATACCTCGCTGCCCGGAACCGGATAGCGAGTCACACCACGGCGGAAATTGTAAATTTTCCCCGTCAGTCTTTCTTCATCGCCTTCGCCCAGAAAATCGACCTGAGCCATGATGACACCATGATCGCGCTCATGCAATTTCTGCGTCCGGATGCTGGCAAGCAGCCAAATGTTGCCGACACGGATTTTAATCTGACTACCCACTTGGCCCGCCATCGCGATGCTTGGGTCGCTATTTGAAATGAGGCTCGTCAAGATAGCAGCGTCAAGCGTCACCTGTGACCCGGAGCCCGCAATCTCCATCACGAAGCCGATATGATGAAGCGCCGCATTGATTGAGGGATTGCCATTGGGCGCTTCCGCAGGTGGCGCAGCAGAGGCCATCACGACCGGTTCGCTTGAGTCACCCGCCCGGTCGTGCGGAAATTGCCGATGTGCCGAAATGTCCATTATTGTGCCGCCTCTATCTGGAAGAAGTGTCAGGCAATAAGTGGAGAAGGTAAAAATATATTTACTATCGTAGCCGATGCAGATCTGCGATCTGACAAAACGTTACGTAGATTTACAATTACAGTCGATTGAAGACAAACCCTGCGAACCAACCCAGCAGCAATGAAACCAGCACAGCCATTGCTCCGTAAAACAGCGCATAGTCTTGCGCCAATATCGTCACCAACTGTTCAAACCCGGTTTTCCGGATTCGCACCTCGACATTATCGTCCGCGACGATGACCCGGCCGTCGCGGATGAGCAAGGTTTCAGCAGTGTAGGTGCCGACGGGCACACTGGAAGGAATATTGAGGCGCGCACGATACAGAACCTGATCGGTAATCTCGACAGTGCCGGCTTCTTGACGGAAAAGACCATTCCGGCGATTTAAATCGACCAAGCCATCCACAAAACGGCGTTGTTCTGTGGCGTCAACCTCTCCACTTGGTGAAAGTTGTAGGCGGTCAAGGCCAAGCTCGTAAATGGCGGCCGTTTTGCTGCTGACGATTTGGTCAAGCGGGCGCGAGGATGCAATGGCATAATAAGCCGGGACTGATCGGAAATCCGTGCTGTCGGCGTTGATCCAAATGCCGGCGATTTTTTGTTTTTCTCGCAACGTAACAGAACGCGTCGGGCCGCGCAGGACCACTGCGACATCCACTTGGCCCTCAGGCGCCACACCGCGTGGATAGATGATTGCACCGAACAACAACATTTCGGCACCCGTAAAACCCGACTGAATGTTGATTTGCCTTTGCGAAACGTCAGGCACCAGCTTTGGTACATTTTGCGCGCTCGCCGCGATCGGCAGCAAAAACAAAAACAAGGCCAATAAGCGTATCATAAGGCCTGCAACGTATAGATTTCGTCGGGGCGCCAGCCAAGACCGAGCGCCATGCGGATAGCCACCAGCAGAACGATGGTCGCAAGGAACAGCCGCAGATATTCCGGCCGCATGCGCTGTGCCAAACGCGCCCCAATCTGCGCGCCAGTCACACTGCCAACCAAAAGAAAGACGGCAAGCACAATGTCGACCGCTTTGGTGGTCAGGCTGTGCATCATCGTTGATGCCATCGTCACGAACAATATTTGAAACAAGGATGTCCCAACCACAACCTGCGCGCCCATGCCCAATAAATACAGCATGGCCGGAACCATTATGAAACCGCCACCGACGCCAAGCAACATTGTCATAATACCGGTGATAAAGCCCAATATCAGTGGCGCGATTGGCGAAATGTACAAACCTGAACGATAGAAGCGCCAACGCATCGGCAGATTGGCCACTAACGGATGGTGTCGGCGCTTAGCCGCTGGGACTGGTTTACCTGCACGAACCGCCAGAACGCTCGTTAAGCTCTCTTTGGCCATCAGGCCGCCGATGCTGCCCAACATCAACACGTACAACAGATTAATCACGGTATCGATTTGACCAAGCGCCTCCAATATCTCAAATATCGCTGCGCCCGCGCCAGTGCCGAAGATCCCACCGACAACGAGCACGCCGCCCATCTGGAAATCAACCCCGCCACGCTTCATATGCGCAAACACGCCGGAAACGCTTGCCCCTGTTACCTGCGTCGATGCAGAGGCCGCGGCGACCGCAGGCGGGATGCCGTAGAATATCAACAAGGGCGTTGTGAGGAATCCGCCGCCGACGCCGAACATACCCGACAATACGCCAACGCCGCCACCCAGAAGGATGATGACCAGCGCGTTTACCGACAGATTGGCTATGGGAAGATAAATATCCATGATCGACTATTGGACCCTAACGGCATTTCACGGCAGGATAAAGGCTAGGGCTTAGAAACTGGTGGACAAGGTGACTGCCGGGCCATCGCCGGGCCGCGCGTCAACCGCAATGCGAAAGCGCCAGCTTGCGTCCATCCGCAGATGCGTTGAGCGAGCATGCAGGTTCGCGCGGAGTGACGGCCCGACGTCCAGTCGCATGATTTGACTTTGTCCGCCGCCCCAAACCCCTAGTCCTGCGGCTACAGCCTTGTTTTCCAAGGTAGCAACCGGCTTCAGCGCGTGCACTTGGATGTTTGCAAAGCCGCCACCGGCTTTGCCGGTCACAAAGCCTGCCTGACCATATCCATCGAGCAAAAATCCTAAAGGTAATGCTGCTCCATCGTACCCGCCAGAAACCAAGGCCGCAAATGCATCTGCGCGCTCCAGTCGAAAGCGTCGCTCAAGGGAGAGTTGCACTGGCGCCGAAGCAGATGGATGCCATCGAAGCCCTGCTGACAATTCGCGTTCGCGCGGACGGTCGTGTGAAACGGAAGCCCGGCCGACAAGGGCAAAACGTGAATCGCTGCTCTCATTTCGAAACCGCCGCAACGAAATCGCCATCAAAACTGCGCTTTGGCTGCCTCCATATTGTCCATTACCCAATATGCCCTGCGCTGAATCCCCTTGCCGCCAGAAACTGTAGGCGTGAATTTTAAAAGGGCGTCGGGGGGCGGCCTCCTGACGGGATCCAATTTGAAATGTCGTTACAGCTTTAGACGTTACAACTTCAGACGGCCCGAAATCTGTTGAAGGGCGGTCCGGTTCAGCTTCAATATGCCTTTCAACAATGCCCTCCTGAAAACTTGCCACACGCCGTAACACGGGTTGCTTGCGTGGCAACATTCGTACCTTTTTTGCTACCAAAAATGTCGACCCGAACGCCATGCGCCGAGTTTGCTTGTCGAATATAGATTTTGGAATCTGGCTAGCCCTTTTATCCGCCAAGACGACAACGTCTCCACCGCCAGGGCCCTGTACGTCTGACATGAGGGCAAAGCCAATGCGTGCCGCGGTCCATGTCACAATCAATATCGCAACAAACCCGAATGCCCGGCCCCGCATCAGTCCCGTCGCACAAGCGTGTCTGGAATGCTGTGATGCGCAGTTTTGTCCCAAATAAGGGGCGAACCGAAACAATGCCGGATATAAATGACGCATGCCCGCCGCGCAGCCATGATGGCTATAATGTTACCGATAAAACTGCGCGGAATGGATAAAATTGCTTCTTTTGGTCCATATAATGCCGCGACAAAAACGGCACGCACTCCCGATCGCCACATTAGAAATGCGGCATTCAGCCAAAGGAGGGAAACCAGTGCGGCGGGAAGAGGGGCGGGTTGGTGGATGCCTTGGGATTGCGCTATGGCCAAAATAGCAGTCAGCACGATGCAGGCATAGGCTGCTAATAGAATGACGGCGGCGACGATCGATTTGCGGTCTTGAAGCAGCATCCATTTCTGTGCCAAATTGCCGTCCCAGCCAAGCCGGTCCCAACCCGCAAGTGCAATGCCGATAAGCCATCGCGTTTTCTGTCGAACGGAGGTTTGCAGGGTATCAGGAAAGCATGCGCGCGTTCCAACCAATTCGCCGTGCTCACCTTTTATCCGGGCCATGATCGTTCGACCGCCCGCAGAGCCGATCCGGATACCTAGTTCATAATCTTCGGTCAGGCTGTGTGGGTCAAACGGCCTGCCACCATTTAGTTGCGCCAAGCGGCCGACAAGGTTGCGTTCAATAGCGCACGCAACGCCAGCCAGCGGCAATGGCGCGCCCAATGCCTCACGAACAACCATGTTCTTGCCATGTGCCTCTGCAAATTCGTCGCAGTAATGCCCGCTGATCCAACGGGAATGGCGTGTGCGGACCGGAATGACTGGTAATTGGACTGCACCGCCTTTTGACAGCAGACAGTTGAAGACATGCAGCTCATCAACATGGACGGCATCTTCCGCATCGTGAAGAATGATAGCCTTTGCCTTATTGCCGCTTGCAATCTCATCCGCCAACAGCGCATGCCACAGCCTGTTCAGGCAGTCAGCTTTCGTTGTTGGACCATCATGGTCAACCAACACCAGCCGGACATTGATATTGGATCGCGCGGCATGGATGACAGCCGCAGTTGATTGCGGATCATTTGGATAACAACCGACATAAATGCGATATGCGCTGGCGCTGTCACGCCATTGGCGGGTGCAGTTTTGCAGCATCGCACCGATAACCGCTGCTTCCCTCCAGACCGGAACCAGCACAGCTAGCACGCCAAAATCAGCAGCCGGAGGCAATTCATGTGCCCTTAAAGGGGGTGTATTACGATAGAATGTGAGCCGCCGATATATGCGTCTCACCGCCCAGATAGCATCCACACAGATGTCATCCAACGCGCCGATCAAGAGGAAGACAGCGCTAAACAATAGCAACTCACGCTGTGCGGTTTCTATTATCGAGAATATCGTGTGCGCCAAAGGTGCGGCCTCTCATTCGGCGAAATAAACGCCGGTTCGAATTCGATTTGGTTTTTGCATTGAAGTCGTCAGCGTGGCTGAAACTTGCCTCTTTCGTACCGGCGGTCTTTTCGGGTGCCATCGACCATGACCCATAAAATCGGGATAGCCCAAAAGGCGGATAAAGCTTGGTAAGATTTTGGTACGATGTCGGGAACTGACAAGGTTGCCAGATGTGTGGCCACGGCCACTGCCTGAAAACCCGCGGCCCAGATTGGCCAGTAACGGTCGCTGGCTTGCGCGAGTATAAGCAAAGCTAGCAAACAGCCGCCGTCTACAATGAGCAGCCCTAAAGACATGGTCGCCCAATCGGGGTTAAATTGTGCAGCCCCACTGCTCAAGATTGTTGCGGTAATGAAAATGGCCGAACCGGCCTTGCCGGTGCGCCCGCCCTTCACGCTTGCATAGACGCTGCACAATGTCAGCCCGGCAATGTAGGATAATATTATGATGTCCATGCCGATGCCCTTTCTTAAGGACGGGTGAGCAGATATACCGGCGAGGCAGGCATTAGCTGGTTACCACCCGAAGTCCGGTTGGACGGGTAATCGGACCCGGCCCGACGCATCCGAAGTTTACTTCCTGAAGGTTGCTGTCCCGTTGTGCGATCGCTATTTTCCGGTGCGCGTTCACAAAGCCCTTTCGGGCATCCACCATTTTGGTAAGACCACTTGCGACGCCTTCGATTGCAGCCTGAGTATGCGCAGGTGGCGCATCGGAGTTACGACAAACCTCGATAACCGAATAGGTCAGGCTGGCCAAATCAGCGAGTGCATTGTCAATGGCTTTATGAGCAGAACGGATGTCCGATGCCAGCTGCTGTGCTGGTTCAAGCTCGAAATTTATCATGTTTATGTCTCCCTCGTGCCCTGGAACTATTTCCAGCCAGCGAAGGAAGACCCTATTGAAACAGTCGAAACGTTCCCGTCAAAACGACTACAACAAATGCCAACACTAAACTGCTGAAAAACGCGATATTCAGCGCATGAACCAAAATTTGCTTGCCAGATAATTCATGCCGTTCACCGCCGGTGGGTGGAACAGATACAAACGAAAAAACCTTCGTAAAACCATGCCTTACCCGACCCGGGGTTGCTCTCTGGCTAGCTGTAAAACTCGCAAGTTCAATTGGAACCGTTTCGTATACCAATGGTTGGGATATCGCCCGCTTTTCAAGCTCGGCAAACATCTTTGCGGCGTCTTTCCGGCTGGCGGCATTCAGCTTACGACGAGCGGCGTCTAATCGTTGATCAACAGTAAAGGGTGAAATGCCCAATTTGCGCGCTATTTCCTTGGATGTATGATGCTGCACAACCAGGCGCAGACATGCTTTTTGACCCTCGGTCAATTCGGGAGAGGGCTGCATGCTGATCGAAATATTGGATTCAGCGAAAGACTTTTTTGACATCAAGTCGGCCATGGTGCCTGCCCCCTTAACCAAAGATATAGACTAGGCCTTCTTGCTAAAGCAAGGGTATTGCTCAATTTTCTGCCTACGCTTGCTATGTAACGGGTTGGTCGTCATAAAGATTAGCTATGATTAAAATTTTAAAACGGCAGGGCGGTGGTTCCGCCTTGCGCGCATTTTTGTCCAGTGAAGCCGCCGGCGGGATATTGTTAATGGCTGCCGCTGCGCTCGCCTTGATTCTTGCCAACTCGATGTTTGCGCAGGATTACGAACATCTCATCCATGCGGTGACTGGACCGGAATTGACCCCAAAGCTTGGGCCAATGACTGTGCACCTGTGGATAAACGACGGTCTCATGGCGGTATTTTTTCTGCTTGTCGGTCTGGAGATAAAGCGCGAGTTCGTTGACGGACATTTGTCGACTTGGGCAGATCGCAGGCTTCCGATGATAGCAGCTGCGGCGGGCATGATTGTTCCGGCACTCATTTATCTTGGCTTTGCCGGGGGCGATCCTGCCTTGCACCGTGGCTGGGCCATCCCTGCTGCAACCGATATTGCATTTGCCATCGGCGTGCTTGCCCTGTTGGGCAGCCGCGCTCCAGCGTCGCTCAAGCTGTTCCTGACGACGGTTGCCATTGTCGATGATATGGGTGCAGTGGCGATTATTGCTTTTTTCTACACAGCCGAGTTAAATGTCATGGCGCTCGCTGCGGCTGGCGCGATCTGGTTGGCCATGATGGCGTTGAACCGTTTCCGCGTAAACGCGCTTTGGCCGTATCTGATCCTTGCGGCATTGTTGTGGTACGCGACTTTACTTTCGGGCGTTCATGCAACGATTGCTGGCGTATTGGCGGCGTTCGCCATTCCATTCGTGCGAACGCTGGCTACGCCTGATGCCGAAGATTCGCCGCTCCACCGGCTTGAACATGCGTTGGTAAAACCTGTGGCATTTTTCATTGTACCCGTCTTTGGGTTTGCCAATGCAGGGGTCTCGCTTGAAGGTACAAGTCTTGCCGCGCTCGCCAGCCCCTTGCCGCTTGGTATTGCAATGGGTTTGTTCCTGGGCAAACAGTTTGGCATTTTTGCCAGCGTCTGGATCTCGGTAAAGCTTGGTATTGCGACGCGGCCTACAAATGCCAGTTGGATGCAGGTCTATGGTGTTGCATTGCTGTGCGGGATCGGTTTTACCATGAGCTTGTTTATCGGCGGTCTCGCTTTTGCAGGACCTGAACAGAGCGATGCCGTGAAGATCGGCGTTCTAATGGGGTCCATATTGTCCGCAATTATGGGCTATTTAATTTTGCGGTTCGCCGCCCCAAGCAACCGGATATCCAGAGACAATATATGAAAATTTCCCACCTTATCATACCGGTGCTTTTGCTTGCGACGGGTTGCAGCACTGTGCCTGCAACAACTCCTGCTGCGGCGACCCCAAGTGCGATGTCGCTGTCCAGCGTATCCGATGCCTATATCCGTTTGACGCTGGAAGCAGGCACGCATGAGGCGGAATATGTTGATGCATATTACGGTCCGCCTTCATTGCAAGCCTCAGCCAAGGAAAGTCCACGTTCGCTAGCGGAGCTGATTGTCGAAGCCCGCACACTGACTGCTGCAATTGATACGGCGCTGCCGGATATTCGGTCCGCATCCGATCGCCGCCGTGCGATTGCATTGCGCGGCATGTTGATCGCGGCCGATACACGGTTGCAAATGCTCCAAGGCCGCAAATTTGCATTCAATGACGAAGCACGAGGGCAGTTTGCGACTGTGCCTGATCTTAAGCCTTTAGCGCATTATGACGCTATGCTTGCCAATCTTGAGACGCTTATCCCGGGCAATGGACCACTTGCCGCGCGGGTTGACGCATTTAACGAGCGCTTTACTATTCCGAAAGATCGATTGCAGCCCGTATTCGACGCCGCCATTGCCGAATGCAAGCGGCGTACCGCGCAGCACATTAGTCTGCCCGCTGGCGAGACGTTCGTGATGGAATTTGTCACTGGCAAACCTTGGTCGGGTTACAATTATTATAAGGGCAATTACAAAAGCCTGATCCAGATCAACACTGACCTTCCCATCCGGATCAGCCGCGCTGTCGACCTTGGTTGTCACGAGGGCTATCCCGGGCACCATGTTCTCAACCTGATGGTCGAAGAGCGGCTCGCGCGCAAAAATGGCTGGAAGGAATATGAGGTCAATCCACTCTACAGCCCGACCAGCGTCTTGTCCGAAGGCAGTGCAAATTACGGCATCGACCTCGCCTTTCCGGCGGCAGAGCGCTTGGCATTTGAACGCGACGTGCTTTACCCATTAGCTGGCCTCGACCCCAATTCAGCGCAAGCCTATTGGGAAATGCAGCAAATGACCGAAGCACTTTCGGGTGCGCGCTTAACCATCGCTAAAATGTATCTTGATGGGGAAATATCGAGACCACAGGCGCTGGAGTTGACGCAGAAATATCTTTTATTGTCACCCGCGCGCGCGGAGCAGTCGGTGAAATTCACGGACCATTATCGCAGCTATGTGATCAATTACGGATGGGGCAAGGACCTAGTCCGAGACTATATCGAACGCGGCAATCCCGATTCCGCCGAACGTTGGCGTCGGATGGAAAAGATATTAAGCGAGCCTACCGTGCCGTCGGACTTGCTGCCTTAGCCGAGATGTTCGCGGAACCAGGCGGTTAGCTCTTCTTCTCGTTCTTACGGCCGTTATAACTCAAGCTTGGCTAAGCTTGCAGTTCCGCTGGATGGACGTTCACGGATTGCGAAATCATATTGGCCGTGCCGAATATCGTCATGAAGCTAATGTCTGTGGCATCGCGCCCGACGGCAATACGAACGAGATGTTCTTCGGGGGCAAGGCGGGTTGGGTCCACCAAGTGCCATCGGCCGTCCAGATATACCTCGACCACAGCATGGAAATCCGGAGGATCAATGCCCAGGCCATACGCAGAAACCATGCGCGCAGGGACATCGGCGGCGCGGGCAAACGCTATCAGCAGATGCGCAAAGTCACGGCACACACCGCGGCGTGAAATGAAGGTGTCCGTTGCGGTCGCGCCTATGGGTGAAAAGCCGGGCGCATAAGCGATGTTGTCATAAATCCATTCGGACATCTGTAAAATCTGGTCGCCTTTTGTCGGACCATCAAAGCGCGTAACGACGAAATTCTCATGCCGGTCCGATGGACAGTAACGGCTGGGCATCAAATATTCGATATAGGCTGGCGGAAGTTCCAGATGCGGGATGGTGTCCAGGCCCTTGATGTTCGTCGCGTCGCGATTGATCGCGACCGTGGCGGTGTAGCTAATGTCGATCCGTCCTTCGGCATGCAACCACGTCCGCCTACCAAGGCCGTCCATGCCCTCAATGGTCTTGAGCGGTGAGCAATCCCCTTTGACCTTGAGCAAGTCCTTGATCAGCCGCTGATCATCCATAGGGATGGCCTCAACGGCCAGAAGCACGTCGGCCGGTTTGGGTAGTTGGTACTGCAGGCTAGCGGTGATTTCGACGTTGGTCATGCTCCAGTCCATCGTGCATTTGCAGGAGTCGTGCAAGCACTCGCAATGTAATTGTCGGGACGCTATGCGATTAGCATATAAATTCTGGAAAGCCCCTCAATGCGCCTATTTTTTGATCCCCGCCAATTGGCCCATGCACCATCGCAGGAACTGCATAATGGTGCGTTTGTGCCTTATGCCGAAACGCCCGCGCGCGCGCAGGCTTTCTGTTCGGGCGTGCAGGCAATCGAAGCGCCGACCGACCATGGAGACGACCCGATATTGAGGGTGCATGATGTGGATTATGTTGAATATCTGAAGACGGCGTACGCACGCTGGTTCGCAGCGGGCAGGCCGGGGGACGTAATGGGTTATGTCTGGCCCGTGGTCGGCCGCCGGGCGTTGAACCTGAGCCGTATCGATGCGCTCGCTGGACGGTACAGCATGGACAGCTCCACGCCGCTGACAGCCGACAGCTGGACCTCGGCCTATTGGAGCACCCAATGCGCTTTATCTGCGGTGGATGCCGTGTTGGCTGGGGACAAGGTAGCGGTTGGCCTGTGCCGTCCGCCGGGGCATCACGCAGGGGCTGATTATCTCGGCGGCTATTGCTTCGTCAATCACGCGGCGGTTGCGGCGCAAGCGGCGCGTGATGCAGGCATTGAACGGATCGCGATTCTCGACATCGACTATCACCACGGTAATGGCACGCAGGACATATTCTGGGACCGAGGTGATGTCTTTTATGCTTCCGTCCATGCCGACCCGGCGACCGACTTTCCCTTTTTCTGGGGCCATGCCGACGAGACAGGCGAGGGCGACGGGGCAGGGACAACGCTAAATTTGCCATTGCCGCAAGGGACCGAGTTGGAGGCCTTCCGCGCTGCGCAATCCACCGCGCTGGACGCCATCGCCCGTTTCAGCCCCGGTTTGTTGATTGTCAGCTTTGGCGCGGACACATTTGCAGGTGACCCGATCGCAAACTTTGCCCTTCAAACATCTGACTATGCCGTGCTGGCGAGCGACATCGCTGCCGCCGGATTGCCAACAGTGGTCCTGACCGAGGGCGGATATGCCGTCGACAATCTGGGCGACAATCTGGCGAGCTTTTTGAGCGGGTTTTGAAACCTTAGGGGATATGGAAATAAACGCTGTTCTGATAATAAGACGCCAGCGGCTGGCCATTTGCATCTAGCGCCGGCGAAAAACGCGCCC
Source organism: Pseudomonadota bacterium (assembly GCA_040385805.1). GTDB lineage: Bacteria > Pseudomonadota > Alphaproteobacteria > Sphingomonadales > Sphingomonadaceae > Sphingorhabdus_B. The sequence continues at coordinate 35,625 of JAZKGS010000067.1, forward strand.
GCCGCATGACCGATTTGCAGACCGCATTGTCAAATTCTTTCGGACGTGTTGTCGACTGAATATAGCAGGCCGTCGGGACGCCATTAGCTCCGATGCTCAGCCGGAAGTTCACCAAAGCTGGTTGCCCAGCGGATAGCATGTCGAGTGGATAGTCCGATGACACAACCCATTTGCCGGGCGATTGCAACGGCGCTGCATTTTGGCTTAGAGTCTTATGCTTCGCAACATCCACACCCCAGCTTATGAGAAGATTGTCGATGCAGGTATCGAGCGCCGCCGACGGTGCACGCATTGAGCCGGTTTCAAGTATCACTGGTTTTCTAAGTGGCTTACCAACCCGCAAATACCTGACTGCTTTTTGTCGATCTTCACTGATGGGCTCGACTTCTATCCATTCTGTATTTTTTCGATTTCTAATTGCCAATAATTCAGCCGCACTTGGCGGCGCGATGCGCGCGCTGCTCGAAAAAACCAAGGCAGGATCCTTGCCAAGATTACCCTTGAGATACGCAAGCTTCTGTTCTTCCTCGCTGGGTCCGAACTGAACAGCGGCGTCACCCTTTTCCAAGTGCGTCCTGATCAGCTTTCCTGCTAGCGTTAGCCTGAAATACTCGCCTGGCCCAAAGCGATCCATGAATAATAAAACTGTTTGCTCACCCTCGCCAAACTGACGCGCCAGTCGGCATCGTTCGTCTGCATAATCGACGTGCCATGCCGATGTAGGTTTCAAAGCCAACGGCTGTGGCGCTGCGGCAGTGGGTGACGACATCGTGAGAGCAACAAGAAGAAGCGACGTGACCGAGAATTTTACCATAGCAAGCAAGTTAGGCCGCACAATGCCATTGGCACAAGTAAAAAGGGCGGACATTTCTGCCCGCCCCGAAATATTTACGTTCTATTACAAGCGATTAAAGCTTGCTCACCAACTCAGGCATAATGGTAAACAGGTCACCCACAAGGCCGATATCTGCCACCTGGAAGATTGGCGCATCTTCATCCTTGTTGATGGCGATGATGACCTTGGAGTCCTTCATGCCGGCCAAATGCTGGATCGCGCCGGAGATACCGACGGCGATGTAAACTTCTGGCGCAACGATCTTGCCGGTTTGGCCGACCTGATAGTCGTTGGGGACGAAGCCTGCATCCACTGCGGCGCGGCTTGCACCAACGCCTGCGCCAAGCTTGTCAGCCAGTGGCAATATCGTTGCCGCAAAGGTGTCCGCATCCTTCAACGCACGGCCACCCGAGACAATGATCTTGGCAGACGTAAGTTCAGGGCGTTCCTGTTTGGCAATTTCCGCCGAGACAAAGGTCGACGTTCCCGCATCGCCGCCGCCCGAGACCGCTTTGATAGTGGCGGAACCGCCATTTGCGTCCGCCTTAGCAAAGGCCGTACCGCGCACGGTGATGACCTTTTTGGCATCCGACGATTGCACCGTGGCAATCGCGTTACCGGCGTAGATGGGACGCGTGAAGGTATCGGCGCTTTCAACCGACAAAATGTCCGAGATCTGCATGACATCAAGCAAGGCAGCTACGCGCGGGGCGATGTTCTTGCCGTTCGATGTCGCAGGCGCCAGGAACGCGTCATGCGTCGCCATCAATGATGCAACCAATGGTGCGACATTTTCGGCAAGCTGCTGTGCGTACGCAGCGTCATCGGCAACGTGCACGGTGCTAACGCCAGCGATCTTGGCAGCCTCATCAGCAACCGCACCGCAGCCTGAGCCAGCAATAAGGATATGCACTTCACCCAGCTGTGACGCAGCGGTGACGACGGCCAATGTCGCATCCTTCAACGATGCATTGTCATGTTCGGCATAAACGAGGGTCTTCATGCGGCCACTCCCATTTCCTTGAGCTTTGCGACCAGCGCATCGACATCGGCAACCTTGATACCGGCACTGCGCACAGGCGGTTCAACAACCTTCAACGTTTTGAGGCGCGGTGTGACATCAACGCCATAATCGGCAGGTGTTTTCTGCGCGAGTGGCTTTGACTTTGCCTTCATGATGTTGGGCAAAGACGCATAACGCGGCTCGTTCAAACGCAGGTCAGTCGTGATGATGGCTGGCATCTTCAACGATAGTGTCTGCAAACCGCCATCGACTTCGCGGGCCACATGCACTTCGTCGCCGGACACGTTCACGGTGTTGGCAAAGGTGCCCTGTGGACGACCCGTCAACGCCGCAAGCATCTGGCCGGTCTGGTTGGAATCATCGTCAATCGCCTGCTTGCCGAGAATAACAAGGCCGGGCTGTTCTTCTTCAACGATTTTCGCGAGGATCTTTGCAACCGCCAGTGGCTCGACATCTTCCGCAACAACCAGAATTGCGCGATCCGCGCCCATGGCCAATGCCGTGCGCAGTGTTTCTTGCGCCTTATCAGGTCCAATCGAGACAGCAATCACTTCAGTCGCAACGCCCTTTTCACGCAAGCGCAGCGCCTCTTCGACCGCGATTTCGTCAAACGGGTTCATGCTCATTTTGACATTTGCCAAATCAACACCCGAACCATCGGGCTTAACCCGCGGTTTTACGTTATAATCGATGACCCGCTTAACGGGGACGATGATCTTCATGTGCTCATCCTTCCATACCGACTCAATGGGACAAGTGGATGCCCGCCCAATCTGCTGTGCCTATGCTTGACGTTTACGTGAACGTCAAGCGCTTGAACGATGTATGATGCCGAAGTGTTTCAGCATTTCTGTCGGTCCCGGTTCATGTCGGGACCAACAGATGAAATCTCAAGCCGCCTTGCGCACTTCCGCGACAATTTTCTCGGCTGCGTCGCCAAGGTCGTTAGCCGACACGATGGGCAGGCCGCTATTGGCGAGGATGTCTTTGCCCTGCTGCACATTCGTGCCTTCAAGGCGTACGACGAGCGGGACCGACAAGTTCACTTCCTTTGCAGCCGCGACGATACCGTCGGCGATAATGTCGCATTTCATGATACCGCCGAAGATGTTGACCAGTATGCCCTTTACGGCTGGATCCTTCAGGATGATCTTGAACGCAGCAGTCACCTTTTCCTTCGATGCGCCGCCGCCGACGTCGAGGAAGTTGGCAGGAAATTCGCCGTTCAGCTTGATGATGTCCATCGTCGCCATCGCAAGGCCAGCACCATTGACCATACAGCCGATGTTGCCGTCGAGCTTGATATAAGCAAGGTCATACTCCGACGCCTCCACTTCGGCTGGGTCTTCTTCGGTCAGGTCGCGCAACTCGGCGAGGTCCTTGTGACGGAACATAGCGTTGCCATCAAAGCTGACCTTGGCATCAAGCACCAATAGCTCGTCGCCGTTCTTGCCTTCGCACACAGCGAGCGGGTTGATTTCGATTTGCTCGGCATCAGTGCCTACGAACGCCGCGTACAGGCCCGAAAGCACGGTCTGCGCTTGCTTGGCAAGATCACCGCTCAGGCCAAGCGCCTTGGCCACACTGCGGCCATGATGCGGCTGCAGGCCAGTGGCTGGATCGATGACGATCGTGTGGATCTTCTCGGGGCTGTCATGCGCCACATCTTCGATGTTCATGCCGCCTTCGGTCGAGGCCACAACCGCAATCCGGCTGGTCGCACGATCAACGAGCAAGGCAAGGTAGAATTCCTGCTTAATGTCGGCGCCATCGGTGATGTATAACCGGTTGACCTGCTTGCCCTCTGGACCAGTCTGGATGGTCACCAGCGTGTTGCCGAGCATGTCCTTGGCATGGGCTTCAACCTCGTCCAGATTGAAGGCCAAGCGCACGCCGCCCTTGGCATCGGGGCCCAGTTCCTTGAACTTGCCTTTACCCCGCCCACCAGCATGAATTTGCGATTTCACCACGTACAGCGGGCCAGGCAATTGCTTCGCAGCAGCGACTGCTTCTTCAACGCTCAAGGCTGCAATTCCGGCGGGTACAGCGACACCGAATTTTGCGAGCAGTTCTTTGGCCTGATATTCATGGATATTCATGGGAGATTACGTCCTCGAAAATAGAGAGTTTCGCCGGTCGCTTAAGCACAGACGCGCAATGAATGGAAGGGCTTGTACCTATGTTTTTTGGTTCACGCAGAGGCGCAGAGGACGCAGGGAATATAATGCAGTCTCTGCGTCCTCCGCGCCTCCGCGTGCAAAAACTCAAGTGAGCAAATTGAGCACCGCCAGCTCGGAGCGGAGCGATGCTGCATCGGTAAAATGATGTGCGGCAAAGCCATTGTCGCGTGCGCTGACGACATTGTCGTGGTTATCGTCGATAAAAATTGCTTCGCCGGGTTGAAGGCCAAAGCGTTCCAACGCCAATGTATAAATGGCTGGATCAGGCTTGATCAATTTCTCGACGCCGGAAACAAGTATATCGCCGAAGTAATCGAAGATCGGTTGGGCAGGGCGGAACCTATCCCAAAATTCTGCACCGAAATTGGTAATAACGAATAATGGGATTTTGTTGGCGGCCAGTTCGCGGACAACGTCATGCGTCCCAGCGACAGGGCCGGGAATGGTTTCTGTAATCCGCGCCTGATAAGCCAGTATGAGCTTTTCATATTGCGGATATTGCGCGACCCGTTCAGCAACCATTTCCCCCAACCCGCGGCCCGCATCATGTTGGTAATGCCATTCGGGCGTGACGACATGGGTGACAAAATATTCCAGTTCATCCTTGTCGGCGATCAGCTTGGCGAAAAGATAGCGCAGGTCCCATTCGAACAGCACCTTGCCGACATCAAATACGACGGTGGTTATCTTGGTCATCCAAAATTCCTTGCACGCAGGCGCAAAAAAACCGCCCGCGAATGAGATTCGGAGCGGCATTTTGCCTGAACCATCTGCCCGCGTAGCGCAGGCAGGGTCAAATTAACCCTGGCGCGCCTTGAAGCGTGGCTGGGTCTTGTTGATGACATAAGTGCGGCCACGACGACGAATCACGCGGTTATCGCGATGGCGGCCCTTGAGCGACTTCAGAGAATTAACGACTTTCATCGGATTTACCCGTCTAATAAATGCATGAAGCTTGAATTGAAGGCGCGCTCCTATGGGGCAGGCCGCGGAAAGTCAAGCGCGATCGGCCCGTACTGCGGATTCAGTCCACATACATCGCTTGATATGGTAGGTGAGTGGCCTATGAATATAACTATGATGAAAAACGCCCGGCTCGTGCCACTTCTCGCGCTTTCCTTGCTGACCGCTTGTGTCGTGCCCACTGGCCCAGTTGAGGTCACGCGATTTAACCGCGCCGCCGAAGGTGTGCCTTATGGGACTGGTAGCTTCGTAGTCACGCTCACTGGCGAATCGGCTTCGGACCGCTCGCTTGCTGGGTCGCCTTATCTGGCCGCCGTAGCGCGAGAGATGCAGCGCGTTGGCTATCGCGACAATGGAAGCAATTCGGATGTAGTCGCTGAAGTGCGTTTCGGCGCAACCACGATTCGCCCCGACCGCCGCTCGCCTGTGTCTGTTGGCGTTGGCGGTTCGACCGGCGGCTATGGTTCGGGCGTAGGTGTTGGTCTTGGCTTTAATCTCGGCAGTGGTTCGGGAACGCAGTTGGAGACAACATTAGCGGTCCGTATCATACGCCGCACCGATCAAGTCGTTATTTGGGAGGGCACTGCGGTGCAATCGGCCAAGGCCGGCTCGCCCGCCGCGCAACCTGGCATCGCTGCATCAAAATTGGCCGAAGCCTTGTTTAAGGACTTCCCCGGCGTGTC
>JAZKGS010000067.1:41409-49014 GCA_040385805.1 Pseudomonadota bacterium
TATATGCCGATTACTGATATCAATGCCGCCTTCGATAGCGGCAACATCATCGTTCATGCGATTGATGGCAATGCCGCAACGCTTGGCATCCGCAAGGACAAGGATTCCGAATTCGCGCAGTGGTTCCACTTTCGCGTGGCCTGCACCGGTGGCGAAGAAATTGAGCTGCGGATTACCGGGCTTGAGGGCAGTGCCTATCCCGGTGGCTGGCCCGATTACCGCGCCTGTGTTTCCGAAGACCGCGATTACTGGGGCCGCGCCGATACTGGTTATGACAGCGCGAAAGACGGCGGCACGCTGACCATCCGCTACACGCCCGCAAGCGACATTGCATGGTTTGCCTATTTTGCACCTTACAGCATGGAACGGCACCATGACCTCATTGCCGAGACGGCATCGCTGGAAGGCGTCACCTACAGGTGCCTTGGCCACAGCATTGAAGGCCAGCCCATCGATTGCCTCCAAATGGGCAGTGGCGATACGCAAGTCTGGCTTTATGCGCGGCAGCATCCTGGCGAGACTCAAGCCGAATATTGGATGGAGGGCGCGATCGATATGCTCACGGACTTGAGCGACCCGCATACGCGCGTGTTGCTAGAAAAATGTCACTTCCACATTGTGCCCAATTGCAACCCCGATGGCAGCTGCCGTGGGCACTTGCGGACCAATTATCTTGGTGTGAACCTGAACCGCGAATGGGCAGAGCCTTCTGCGGAGCGCAGCCCCGAAGTGCTTGGAATTCGAAACGCGATGGATGAAAAGGGCGTGCATTGGGCCATGGACATTCACGGCGATGAAGCGATTCCAGCCGCGTTCATGGCGGGTTTTGAAGGCATTCCTTCGTGGACCGATGATCAAGGTGACCGTTATAATGCCTTCGTCAACCGCCTGTCCGCACGGACTCCCGATTTCCAGACCGAACTGGGCTACACAAAGGCAGGACCCGGCAAGGCCAACCTGTCAATGTCCACCAACCAGTTGGCCGAGCGATTTGGCCCGTCGCACAATTGCGTCTCCATGACGCTTGAAATGCCATATAAAGACACAGTCCACGGCAATGACCCTGACCAAGGCTGGTCACCCGAACGTTGCCGCTTACTCGCCCGCGAATGCCTCGCGACGCTGGCGGAGATGGTTTAAGCAGCGACCTTCATTTTGTCATTCCCGCGCAGACGGGAACCCAGCTCTTTACCTTTCGGCGATTACAACAAAGTTGAGAAAATTTGACATCCGGGTGCTGGATTCCCGCCTTCGCGGGAATGACGAGAGAGGTATCGAGATGTTAGGGAGTAAGTGTTTATTCATGCGCATTATTGAAGACGACCTGACCGGACCCCAAATCCGGGCGTTGCTTGAGACGCACTTTGCCGGAATGCTTTCCAGCTCGCCTGCGGGAAGTTGCCATTTCCTTGATTTTAACGGACTGAATGCGCCCGATGTCACCTTTTGGTCGATGTGGGTCGGCGACGCATTGGCGGGGTGCGGCGCGTTGAAAGAACTGTCATCGACGCAGGGCGAGATCAAATCCATGCGGACGCATGCTGACCATTTGCGCAAGGGCGCTGGTGCGGCGATGCTTCAGCACATCATTTCCGAAGCACGGCAACGCGGATATGTTCGGCTCAGCCTTGAAACCGGATCATCCGAGGCCTTTTTGCCCGCACGCAAGCTCCATGAGGCTTATGGCTTTCAATATTGCCCGCCCTTTGGAGAATATGCCGAAGACCCGTTCAGCCGTTTCATGACCTTGGCGATTTGACCAATTTGCGTTAGGGCGCGGCCAAACAATTTAGGAATGTACCAATGCCAAAACTCATTCTCATTCGTCACGGCCAGTCGCAGTGGAACCTTGAAAACCGTTTCACTGGTTGGTGGGATGTTGATGTCACGGAAAAAGGCGCCGCCGAAGCATGGGCTGCGGGCGAGTTGATGAAGGCCAAAAGAATCGCTCCTGACACTGCCTTTACCAGCGTTCAAACGCGGGCAATCAAGACGCTTAATCTGGCGCTTGAGGCAATGGGCCGTCTTTGGGTCCCTGTCACCAAAAACTGGCAGTTGAATGAACGGCATTATGGCGGGCTAACTGGCCTCGATAAGGCAGAGACAGCAGCAAAGCATGGCGATGATCAGGTTAAGATATGGCGCCGCAGCTTCGACGTTCCGCCGCCGCCGCTTGAGGCTGGATCGCCTTACGACCTTTCATCTGATCCACGTTATGCGGGCATCAATATTCCGGCATCAGAAAGCCTGAAAGACACCATCAACCGCGTTCTGCCTTACTGGGACAGTGCAATCTCGCCTGAACTGAAGGCCGGGAAAACCGTTCTGATTTCGGCCCATGGTAACAGTTTGCGCGCGCTGGTTAAGCATCTGTCCGGCATTTCCGATGCTGACATTAACGGCCTCGAAATCCCCACGGGTCAGCCAATCGTGTATGAACTGGACGATAATTTAAAGGGTGAATATCACTATCTTTCCGAGCGTTAATCGCGGCGCTGCTCAAGCCTTAGCGAAGCGGGCTGATGCCTTTGGCGCGCTTTGCGGCGTACATGGATCGGTCGGCACGCAGCAGCAGTTCGACGGGCTTGATACCAACCTCAAGTGCGGTGAAGCCGATCGAGATATTCGGTTTTAGGCATGTGCCTGCAATGGGGATTTCAAGCTGACCTACGGCATTACTAATATGCTTTGCCTTGCCTGAAATCTGCGTAGCGGCAATATTGTCGAGCAATATCGCAAATTCGTCGCCACCCATCCGTGCCACAAGGTCGGAGCGCCGGACAGACGCCAGTAAACCTTTGGCAATCGCAACCAGCACGGCATCCCCCGCGACATGGCCATGCTGATCGTTAACAGCTTTCAGATTGTCGACATCAATGAACAATAACGCATACGTGCCGCCATACCGATGCGCGCGCCAGCACCATCGGGCTAGCTCATCCATAAAGTGCCGCCTGTTGAACAACGGCGTCAATGTATCGCACGCGACAAGGCGTTCCAATGCGGTCACCTGTGCCTTCAGCGCCCTGTTTTCGCGCTGAAGCGCGCGCAGCGAGTCCGCTTCGGCGAAAATGTGCAAATTTGCGACATTGTGTTTCAAGGGGCGAAATTCCAAATGGCTAAGGTTGTGACGGATATCGTAATATCCCTGCAACAGAAAACAAAAAATCACATCATAGCAATAGTTTACAGTTAATTATGCGCTTGGCATATTTTGGTCGATTGCGGCTTTGCTGGATTGCACCCCAGTCGTCGGGCGGCTAAGGCCGTGCGCATCGCAGTTGTCGGGGGAGAGACACATGACCGAAGCGCCCATCATTGGCATCATCATGGGAAGCCGTTCGGATTGGGAAACCATGCGAGAAGCCTCGGCAACACTTGCTGCGCTGCAAATACCACATGAATGCAAAGTCGTGTCCGCGCACCGCACCCCCGAACGCTTATATGATTATGCCAAGGGCGCGGTAGGCCGCGGCCTGAAATGCATCATCGCTGGCGCAGGCGGAGCAGCGCATTTGCCCGGGATGGCAGCGTCGATGACGCGGGTGCCAGTGCTTGGCGTGCCGGTTCAGTCGAAGGCGCTCGATGGCATGGACAGCCTATTATCCATCGTTCAAATGCCTGCGGGCATTCCTGTCGGCACCTTGGCGATCGGCAAGGCAGGCGCAACAAACGCGGCTTTGCTGGCGGCTGCGATGCTCGCCAATGAGGATGCGGCACTTGCAGAACGGTTGGATGCATGGCGCGCAGCACAAACGGCCTCGGTCGCCGAAACTCCGGAATAACGTTCCATATGGCTCCGTTACCTCCCGGATCGACTATTGGCATATTGGGTGGCGGTCAGCTGGGGCGCATGCTCGCGGTTGCAGCCGCGCAATTGGGCTACCGCTGCCATATTTATGCGCCACCCGGTGACAATGTCGCTTGCGATGTGGCTGCTGTGACAACGATTGCTGAATATGATGATCTGGCCGCGCTAAAGATATTTGCGCAATCTTGCGATGTCGTGACCTTCGAATTTGAGAATGTGCCGGTGGCACCGCTTGGTTCAATCACGGGACTTGTTCCAGTCCACCCGCCGCTTCAGGCATTGGAGGTCGCGCAGGATCGCGCCGCTGAAAAGCAATTTGTGCGAGCGCTTGGCGGCAAAACGGCCGAATTTGCGGTGGCTGAGGATGAAAGCGCATTGCCTTCTGCGATTGAGGCTGTCGGCATTCCCTGCATCCTGAAAACCATCCGCTTTGGTTATGACGGCAAGGGGCAGTCGCGCATCACTACGCATGGCGACATCTCCGACGCATGGGCGCAAACAGGTGGCTTGCCTCTGATTGCCGAGGCGATGGTATCGTTCGACGCGGAGTTCTCGGTGATATTGGTGCGTAGCCAAGACGGCGAAGTCCGTTTCTGGGACAGCTCACGCAATCTACATGTTGGCGGCATATTAGCGACATCAACGCTTCCATCGGGACCGTTGGTGGAAAGCCAGCAGCAGGCGGCACGTGAAATGGCGGCATCGGTAGCATCAGCGCTCGATTATGTGGGCGTGTTCACCGCCGAATTCTTCGCCAGCGCGCAAGGCCCGTTGTTTAATGAAATCGCACCACGCGTGCACAATAGCGGGCATTGGACCATCGAAGGCGCGGCGACCAGCCAGTTTGAAAACCACATTCGCGCGATTTGCGGATTGCCGCTTGGGGCCACAGAAACGGTCGCCGAACGGGTTGAAATGGAAAACCTGATTGGCGATGATGGTAACCGATTTGAGCAGATTTTGGCTGATCCTGCCGCACACTTGCATCTCTATGGCAAAGCCGAAGCACGGCCGGGACGTAAAATAGGCCACGTCACCCGCTTGTATCGGTAAGAAAAAGTCGGCAAGACGGGCGGATGAATCATCCCGAAATCGTTCTTGTCCTTGCCCGCGCCGCCAATGGAACAATCGGGAAGGATGGCGCCATGCCATGGCATATCCCGGCAGACCTGCGCCATTTCAAACAAGTTACCAAAGGGCGGCCAATGATCATGGGCCGCAAGACCTTTGACAGCCTGCCTGGCTTGCTCGATGGTCGCCGCCACATCGTCCTAACTCGTGATACCAGTTGGGAAGAAGACGGCGCCGAAGTCGTGCATTCTGTGGAAGAAGCGTTGAAACGCGCCAATGGCCCGCATGTATGCGTTATCGGTGGCGCTGAAATCTATGGCTTGTTTCTGCCGCTGGCAGACCGTGTTGAACTCACCGAAATCGCGGCCAGCCCCGATGGTGATGCGACCGTCCCTGCTTTTGATATGTCGATATGGCAGGAAATTGCGCGCGAAAGCCATGAGGCCCAAGGTGGCGCGCCAGCCTTTGATTTTGTAACGCTAGTGCGGCGGGCGGCGGCCTGAAACATCGGCGGCACCGGGGGGAATATGCGTAAGAAAATTTGGATACCGGCGACGTTGATTGCCGCCGCTGCTGTGGGCTTTTTCGGCTTTGCGCCCGGCTATGTAGAAGATTCGATGAACCAGATTGACGGCAAACCACTGATTGCCGTCAGCAACGACGCCAAGGCCTTGCACAAGACTTTGACCATCGTTGACCTCCACAGCGACACGTTGATGTGGAACCGGGATTTGAACGACAGCGCAGCACGTGGCCATATGGATTTGCCACGGCTTCAAGATGGCAATGTTGCGTTGCAGTTGTTCTCTTCGGTGACAAAAACCCCCAAAGACCAGAATTATGACGGCAATAGCGACAAGACCGACAACATTACCTTGCTGACGATTGCGCAGTTGCAGCCAGTTAAAACCTGGAGTTCGTTGGCCGAACGCTCACTTTACCATGCGCAAAAGCGTGATGCGGCGGTTGCCCGTTCAAAAGGCGCGATCCAGGCGGTTGATACGGCAAGCCAGCTGGATGCCTTGCTGGACGCACGGCAGAACAGCTCACGTCCGGTGGGCGCGATGTTGACCATTGAAGGCCTGCAAAATTTGGAGGGCAAGGCCGAGAATCTTGACCGGCTTTATGACGCTGGTTTCCGGATGGCCGGGCTAACCCACTTTTTCGACAATGAACTCGCCGGCTCAATGCATGGCCTGAAAAAAGGAGGATTGACTCCCTTTGGCCGCGATATTGTCCAGCGGATGGAGGCAAAGGGCATGATCATCGACATCGCCCATCTCAGCCACACAGGAGTCGCCGAATTGCTGGCGATAGCCACACGGCCAGTCGTATCCAGCCATGGCGGCGTGCAGGCGACGTGCAAGGTCAACCGCAACTTGACCGATAATGAAGTGCGCGGCGTTGCCAAAACTGGCGGCATCATCGGGATTGGTTATTGGGATGGCGCCTTGTGCGACACAAGCCCGCGCGCGGCGGCCAAGGCAATGAAGCATGTTCGCGATCTGGTAGGTATTCAACATGTAGCCTTGGGATCGGACTATGACGGCGCGACTACCGTGCGGTTTGATACGTCGCAACTCGTTCAGGTCACCCAAGCGTTGATGGACGAAGGTTTTACAGCGCAAGAAATCCGCGCTGTTATGGGCGAAAATGCGCTGCGCGTGATCCGCGCTGGACTGGTGCCGAGCGCGGGCAAATCTTCATGATTAAATACCCGCTCTCCCCGTTTGGCTCGAGCGTAGACGAGAGGCCAATAAGGCGTGCACCACCTTTCGGTGTCTCGTCTTCGCTCGACACGAACGGACAACTAGCTTGATCCCCCGCCTTTCCGCAAAAGACCGGATGCCAGACGAACTGCGCGGCGGTGTCGTCGCTTTGGGTAATTTCGATGGCTTCCATCTCGGGCATCAGGCAGTTGCGGGTGAAGCCATCGCGCAGGCCAAGGCAGCCGGTCGTCCAGCCATCATCGCAACCTTTGACCCGCACCCTGTGCGTTTTTTCGCGCCGCAATCGCCTTGGTTCCGGCTGACGACTCTGGATCAACGGCAGCGGCTTTTTGAAGACGCAGGCGCTGACGCCATGCTCATATTCGATTTCGATGCTGAATTAGCTGCGACCAGCGCAGAAGATTTCATCGTCCAATTGCTCGTCGACCGGCTTGGCTTTTCGGCTGTGGTAACAGGCGAAGATTTCACCTTTGGCAAGACCCGTGGTGGCAATATCGACGTCCTGCGGGAGATTGGCGGCGCGCATGAACTGTCATCCACAGCGATGGGGCCGGTGGTTGATGCGGATGGCGTGATCTCATCCAGCCGCATTCGCAGCGCGCTAAAGGAAGGCGATTGCACAGCCGCGAATACCTTGCTGACGCGACCGTTTGCTGTGGAGGGCATGGTGCAGCATGGCGACAAGAATGGACGACTTCTGGGCTTTCCAACCGCCAATATCGACATGGGCCACTATCTGCGCCCGCGTTACGGCATTTATGCGGTGAAGGGGCGCTTGCCTGACGGCCGCATTTTGAACGGTGCCGCGAACCTGGGTATCCGCCCCACATTTGACCCGCCCAAGGAATTGCTTGAACCGCATTTTTTCGACTTTTCCGATGACCTCTACGGCCAGAAGATTGAGGTTGAATTCCATGCCTTCATTCGCGGTGAGGCCAAGTTTGACAGTCTCGACGCATTGATGGCGCAGATGGCGAAGGATTGTGATCAGGC
>JAZKGS010000068.1:0-15298 GCA_040385805.1 Pseudomonadota bacterium
GGCAAACATGATGCCAATAATGATTTGCCCGCGCCGGGCGGTCCAATCATTGCCAGATTATGTCCGCCAGCTGCTGCAATCTCCAACGCCCGTTTGGCCGTCTCTTGCCCCTTGACCATTTTCATGTCGGGGCCAATTTGTCGGGGCTCGGCAATGCCTGGCTCGGGCGCGCGTAATAGTGACAGGCCTTTTAAATGGTTCAGCAGAGCCAGCAAGTCAGGCGCCGCTAGCACTTCGATTTCGCCCGCCCATGCCGCCTCTGATCCTTGGGCAGATGGACAGATTAATCCCAGCCCACGCGAAGAAGCATGAAGCGCCGCTAGAAGCACCCCGGGTGATGCAGCTACCCTGCCATCAAGACCCAGCTCCCCCACAACCACAAACTGCGCTAGCGCCTCTGAATCGACCAGACCCATGGCACCAAGCAGCGCCAGCGCGATCGGCAAATCATAATGCGACCCTTCTTTGGGAAGATCGGCCGGCGACAGGTTGATCGTTATTCGTTTTGGAGGAAGTGCAAGACCCAGCGCAGAAATTGCAGCCCGAACTCGTTCGCGACTTTCGGCCACAGCCTTGTCGGGAAGGCCCACAACGGCGAAGCCAACCATCCCCGGGGCGACCTGGCATTGGACTTCGACGTTGCGGGCTTCCAAGCCGAGATAGGCGACAGTGGAAACTATCGACACCATATTGTGTCTCCAAGGTTGGACCTCCGCTGCGCTGGGATGACAAAACAGCGGAGGTCCGGCCGACCGGTCCAGAGATCGACAACAACCCTTTGCAATGTGAACGCTCTCACACGCAACTGCCTGCGATTAGTATACTAAAGGTTAGTATATCTTTTGGCCTATATTTTTAATGGCCGATGGGTAGCCCCTTGCGTGGAACACCCCTTTGCATATCGACATACTGCATTGATAAACAACGTTTTTTAAGCCATTTTGGATGAATTCTTGGTCCTATCTGATGTCTTTGCTATTCTCCGTTCGCAAAAACGTTCGAATCCGAAACGCCGATGACAATGATGTTCGATTATGGAGAATCGCACGTGGCCGACATGATTTTTGTGAACTTTCCCGTCGCCGATCTGCCCCGGGCGATGGCATTTTACTCTGCCCTGGGTTTTCGGAATAACCCCCATTTCACCGACGACACTGCCGCGTGCATGGTGTGGAACGAAGCAATTAATGTCATGCTTCTAACCCATGAAAAATGGAGTAGTTTCACCACGCGTCCCTTGCCGGCGGCAGGCAGCAGCGAGGTGATGGTTGCTTTGTCACTCGACAGCAAGGCCGACGTCGATGCGATGATAGATGCTGCCGCCGCGCATGGCGGCATTGCCGATGTCAATCCGCCGCAGGATCATGGTTTCATGTACGGTCGCGATTTCACGGACCCCGACGGACATGTCTGGGGGCCGTTTTGGATGGAAGCAACGGCCATTTCGCCACCATCTTAGTTATGGCATAATTACAGACCTTAGCTGAGGAGAAGAATGATGTCTTATATCGATGGTTTCGTCATTGCGTGTCCAAAAGAGAACAAGCAAAAGTTTATCGACCACGCAAATATGGCGGACAGCATGTTTTTGGAGATGGGCGCTTTACGTGTCGTCGAATGCTGGGGTGACGACGTGCCAGAAGGTACATCAACCGATTTTTACAAGGCGGTTAAGGCCGAACCGGACGAAGCGGTCCTTTTCAGCTGGATTGAATGGCCAGACAAGGAAACACGTGACGCTGGTATGGCCAAAATGACGGAGATGATGAGCGACCCGTCAAAGGTCGATCCGCGCATGGACCCAGAAAAAAACCCGATGCCATTTGATGGTAAACGCATGGTTTTTGGCGGGTTTGTTCCGGTTTATGACAAATCAAAATAAGTCGCGTCAAACCGCCACCCGATTGGGCATAAAAACCTTTTAGAAATCAACCTGCTCATAATGTTTGGGCGGCGCGATGACTTCCATCCGTTCGGACAGTAATGGCCGAAAGCTAGGGCGCGATTTGAACATCGCATACCACGCTTTGGTCTGTTCATGGCCATTCCAATCGATACCACCAAGATAGTCCGCAACCGAAATTTGCGCGGCAGCTGCAAGATCAGCCATGGTCATGGTGGAGCCCGCCAACCATGCCCTATGGTCAATCAAATAATCGATATAATCCAAATGCCCGTTGGCCAACTTCATTGCCTCACGCAGCACTTTGGATTCGGGTGGCTGTCTGTCGATCAGTCGTTTTTTCATCCGCTCGTGCAAGAGAGGCTGGGTAACATCCCCGTAAAATTGTTCGTCAAACCACGATACCAGCCGGCGGATTTCCGCGCGATATTGCGCAGTGCCACTGATCATCGGGTTGGTCGAAACGGTCTCGTCGATATATTCGGAAATAGCGACCGAATCCGCCAAAGTGATATTTCGTTCGGCATCGCGCATGACGGGTGTTCGCCCTGCCGGGTTCATCTGCAGAAATTCGTCGCGCTGCTCCCATGGATTTTCGCGAACCAGACTATATGGCACGCCTTTTTCGCCCAGCAACAAGCGCACTTTGCGCGAAAAGGGACAGAGCGGATATTGATGGAGATGCCACATGCGTGTCTGTTAGGACCGACGAGACCGAATGTGAAGGGGGCGTACCCGAAAAGCACGGTCGTTAGTCCGATTTTGTGCTTGCACCTGGCTCACGCATGGCTTGCTTTGCCATTTCCGCATCGATTTCAGCTTCGGCAGCCTTCACCTTTTTTTCTGTCTCGGCATATTGAGTGTCAAAATCCTGCTGACACGCTGCCAAAGTCAAAAGGGGTAATGTCAAAGGCAAGATGAAAAGTGCGCGCAGCATCAATAGTCCTTTTTATACCGCACATTGACATTTGACCTGCCACCGGTGCTGATCTGGCTGAGCACCGACAGCGCTGGCGTCAGGCTGATTTCCAATTGCGTTGCCGTATATCCGCGCGCGTCCGTCACAATTTCGACGTAGACGTCATTGGTGATATATTGGCCGAAAGCCACAGCCATATCGCGCCCGGTTGTTTCATCAGCGCTCAATATGCGTAAGCGGTCAAGGCCAGTCGCCGACTGCAGGACACCAAGCGGGTTGAGCCCGCCTGCCCCGCCGCGCAAGCTGTTCAACGATCCCGCCAGTTGGACCGCCTGAATAGCAGACAATTCGCCAATGGAGTTACCAAACAAGATCCGCGCCATAATTTCGTCCTGCGGCAAGGCGGGGCTTGAGCTGAAACTGATGTCCGGATTTTGGCCTGTGCCACGAATGTTCACGCGGACCGTTGTTCCATCAACCTCGCTTGCTGCCGCCACGCGGATCGACGGGTTGGTGGCTGGCCCGCCATTGAAGGAAATCCGCCCACTCTCAAGCTCAAATGACCGCCCCGCAAACCCAAGCGTGCCGCGCACAAGCTCCATGTCACCAGAAATCAAAGGCGCGTCGCTGGTCCCTGTAACCCGCAAATTTGCGCCCCACTCGGATTCAAGCCCCATGCCGCTGACATATAATTCATCTGGCGCCTCAAGCCGGATATCAAGTTTCCAGTTGCTTGGCAGGCTGCTGATGGGATCTGCGTCACCTGATACCCGCGCGCGGCCAATGGGCGTTTTGCGGCGGATGCCCGACAGCGTTGCGACCTTGGCCGCGCCTTGCCGGATAATCTTGAAGCGTGTTTCCGGCAGGCGAAGGGTGCCGCTGATAAGGGCAACGCCTTCAGGCGTATTGGTGACACTAATCTTGCCGGTCGCTGTCGTCGAAATCAATTCGCTGCGCGCAACGCGGGCGCGGTCAAGGTCAAGATTGAGCTGAACGGGGAAACCCTTTGCCGCGCTTAAGTTGACGATGCCTTTACCGGTCACGGTGCCATCGCCAGCCTTGGCGCTCAACTCCGTGACTTCTAACTGGTCGTTGGTGAACACACCGCGGATACGCAGATCGGTTAGCCGCGTGCCATAGGCATCATTTTCGTAAACAAGGTCGTTGGCGCGGACGACTCCCGTCAGTTGCGGCGTTTGCACCCGTCCTGAAAAATCAGCCGCGACGCCAATATTGCCGGTCAGGCTCTGGTCAGCCAACGCCGCCAAAGAGAACAACGTGTCGGCGGGTCCATTATAACGAATACCGCCTGACAACGGCGCAGCCAGCAATCGTTCGGTCCAGCTTGCATTGCCGGGTGGCAACGGCGTCAGGTCGATCTGAAGCCGCCCAACAGCGGCCCCGCGCCGCCGGATGATGGCGCGCGCATTGCCGCCAGTGGGGAGTAACCGCCCGACCAGGCTAATGTCCACCGGCTGCGATCGCGATCCCAGATTCGTGCGGACAAAGCGGCTAATCTCAAGCCGTGCATCGGCGCTTGGGAATGCGGTCAATGCGGTCTGCGACCAATCCAGACTGCCCGATGCACGGCCGCTAAAGCCAAGTCCGGGCAGGAAGGGGTTCAACACTGCGATGTCGACCTTATCCAACCGCGATTGCAGGACGAGCGCGTTCCCATAGCTGCCCGCAATCCGCAAGGAGCCATCGGCAACCTTAATGTTGCTTGGCATTATGTCATAGCTGTTGCGGCGCGGAATGATGCGCATGGGGCCGTCGGTAGCAAAGTCGATGCTGTTGGCACGGCCCTTTGCGGCCACGCGCCATAATTGCGGCGTGAAATCCGCATTGGCCGCGATCCGGAATGGGACGTCGCTTCGACCCTCGGCCAATATCTGCGCAGTGCCTGAGCCTGCGCGATAATTTACCTTGGCCCGCGCGGCGGCGAGCGAGATGTCATTAACCAGCGCGTTTTCGACCTGCACATCGGCAATGACTTGCGGGCTGTCATACAAGATGATGTCCGCAATGATAATCCCGCGCCCGATGGCGAGTTTCTGCGCGCCGGAAAGTTCGGCATTCAAGGCCACTGCATCAACGACTGCGCGCTGATACTTTCCTTGCGCCGAAAGCGCGATAGTTCCATCAAAGCCCGACCCAACGCCATTCAATGTGCCCACAAACGGCCCAGACGCCGCCTGCCTTATGCGGCCCGTCAGGCCAATGCCTGCAAAATTGCCGCGCAAGATATCAATGGTCAGCGGGCCATTGCCTGCCAACACATCGACATCCCCGCTAATGGGGCCATAATCGGTCGAACCCGTAATCGCGATGGCATAGCCACGCTGGCTAAGCGTTACGACGCCAACGACGTTAGACATGCCGACGCCAAAGCCTGGGTTGGTCGCGGTAATCCGATACGTTGGTCGATCAAACGTGCCCGTCATCCCGATAAGCACCGGGCCATATTGGTTGGAATAGCCTTTACCATTGAACACCACACGGCCGCCCTCGGTCACATAAGTGCCGCTGCCGCTGTTGAGCCGGAATAATGGCGACACGACGGTCGCGCGGGTAATCTGCAATATGCCGTTGGTACCATAACGGATGCCCGCATTGACGAACATTTGCCCGCCCAGGAAATTCTGGAAGCCTTGGCTAAACAGACGGGTGGAGCGGGCCTTCACGGTGCCGACCAGCGCGTAGCCACGGCCAAGCGTTGTCTCGACATCAACATCGGCAACGACGTTGAACAGGCCAACTGAATTGACCTGAAAGCCATCGACCTTCCCGTTGAGCGCGGTGGTGTAAAAGCCTTTGTTTATGTCACCAACCAGCAGAGCTGTCGCATTAATCCGGTCAGAACGGATTTTCAAATTGTCGGAAAGCACGCGCCCGTCCGCAATCGCAATGTCACCATTGACGCGAACATTGGTCAGCAGGCCGCCAGCGATCTGATTAATGCCCGTAACCCGCCGCGCCTTGGCGTTGACCGGGATGATAAAGCGATCCGTCGTGCCTTGCATCTCGCCAGTGACCGTCACGTCCTCAAATGCTGTGGCGTCAAAGGCCAGCCGGTTTGCGTTGGCGGAATAGGCGATTGTGGGGCCGACAAAGGGACCATTCAGCAAGGCCTTGCCGCGAATATTTGTCCCACTGACATTTGACCCGATAATGCCGGGGCGAAGAATGCGGAAATCCAATGCCAGATCGTCAAAACTGCCTTCGCCGAGATCAGCCACGCCGTCGGCGTCCACCTCAACTGCCGCCGAGCGTACGTTGCCGGTGATTTTAGCAACGCGGTCGTCAAAGGTCGCAGCCATATCCAATGTTGCGACTGGCGAGAGCGCGCGCATCAGCAAGCTATCCGCCAGGACCTTGGCGGGCGTTGCGGTACCCTTGACCGTGAACGTCCCTTCGCGGGCCGTCAGCGCAAGGTCTGCAATGTCCTCCGACGCCATTTGCGCGGTCAGCTGGCCATCCCATTTGCGCCAGCTACCGCGACCGCTCAGATTCGCCTTCATTGGCACTTCGCGACCAATGATCCCAGCAAGCAAACCCTTGGCAGGCGCATCGAGTTTCAAATCGACGTCAAAGCGATTGTCTTCCGGCACAGCATCGAGTTTCAGGACAATGCGGTCGCCGCGCAAGCTGCCTGCGGTCGCGTCGATGATTGCGCGCCGGTCCGCAATTTGGACCTTGCCGGACAGTGAGGCAACTTGCTCCTCACCCGTGATCGCTTTGGCAAAGACGATGCGGTCAATCTGCAGCCGTTCAATGTTTATATCCAGATCGGGCAGCAACGGATCACCGCGATCAGGGACAACACGAAACGCGGGCCAGCGCGATACGTTCAGCTCCTTCGCTGTCAGCGCATTGATGGCAACCCCGCGCCGGAAATAAGACAACGGGTTCCAGTCGAGGCGGATTTCCGGGCTTCGGGCAAATTCGCCCTTGGGGTCACGAAAGCTGACGTCGGACAAAATCGCGTCGCCATAAATCGAGCCTTCGATTTTCCCAATGCGGATGTTGAGGCCATTTTCCAGTTCAAACGCGGCAATCTGCCGTGCAACGAAGTTGCGTCCGGATTGGCTATCGAGCCAAATATAGCTGCCAGCCAATATTGCGAGCAGCAAAGCCGCAACGGCAGCAACGCCAATGGCGACCCGCCGCCAGACCATCAAAATGCCTGTCCAATCGACACATACACGCTGAAACGGGAATCACCCGGCCTGCGGTTAAGTGGCGTTGCAAGATCGAGGCGGATTGGGCCAAAATTGGTGTAGAAACGGCCACCCACGCCAACCCCAACGCGCCAATCGTCAAATTTGGGCATGCTCGATTCATATGCCTGCCCGGCATCCACAAACCCGACCACACCAAAATTGCCAAAACGATAGCGCCCCTCAAGCGCAAATTCGTTCAGGCTTCGGCCGCCGATAGGATTATTGTTCGGGTCAAGCGGCCCGAGCCGCTGATAACCAAAGCCGCGGACTGAGCCGCCGCCGCCGCCGTAAAAACGGCGCGAGGGCGCTAGGTTATCACGCGAAATGCCCGAAATGGTCGCCACGCGGGCGCGGGCTGCAATGACGATATTGTCCTTCACCGGGTAATAATAAGATCCATCCAAGATAACGCGTGCGTAAATCTGTTTCCCACTGCCCAATGATGCCTCAGGCGAGACGCGCAAATTAACGCGATAGCCCCGGACGGGATCAAGCAAATCGTTCGACCGGTCAAAACCGACTTGGCCTGGCAAAGCGGCAACATAATAAATACGCCGGTCACGAAGACCGCGCGACAGGTCAAACGCATTCTCGGAAGTAGCCAGTATTTCGGCACCGATCGACCAGGTAAATTTCTTTTGCCAAATCGGCGTCGACACAAACGCCATAGTTGCAGCAAGACGGCCGGTATAGGCCTCAAACGCGTCGTAATTGCTGTGCAATGCAGCAAGCGATATTTCGATATTCCTGTCACGTCGTCCCGCATTGGCGCGCGCAAAGCTGACGCTCGCGGCCTGTTCTTGCGTCCCGAGAACACCGGCTACGGTCAGCGACCCTTCTGGTGGAAACAAGTTGCGATGCGTCCAACTGCCTTCTGCGCGGAAACCCTGCCCGGTCCCGTAACCCGCGCTCGCCGCAAGCGTACGCGGCGGCGCTGCCTCCTGACGGACCAGCAAATCAGCATAAGGGGTTCCATCGGGGGCAGCGCCCTCACCCGGGACTGGTTCCACTGACACGGTCGACAATAGCCCGGTTGCAACAAGCGCAGCGCGTAAATCGTCCACTTTTCGGCTGTCGTATAAATCGCCTGTCTTAAAGCGCCGCAGCAAGGCGACGTGTTCCGCGCTAAATGCTTCTTTGCCCTCGGTGCGCAATTGCCCGAAATAGCTTCGTGCTCCAGCGTCCACAGGCAGCGTATAGTCACCAACGCCACTATCGCTGTCCAATAATATGTCGCGCTGTCCCACTTTCGCGAAAGGATAGCCATTTTGTGGCAATTGAACGGAAATATTGGCTTCTGCGGCCAACATGATGTCCGCAATGATGGCATCGCCCGTTTTGGGGACGAAGCTGCTGGAAATAAGGTCGGCTGGCTGCAGTGTCGGTGCGACGAAGGCTATCTGCCCCAGATAATAACGGCGACCCGGCAACACCGTAAGAATGATGTTGATTTCACCGGTGTCGGTCGCGGACGGTTCGGATTTCACTTTGACATCGGCGTCAAAAAATCCCTGCCCGTTCAAGATGTCGAGCAACAATTGACGATCGGCGCGGGCGCGCTGGCCAACTTCTGCCCGGCTGTCGGCGCGGCCACCGCCTTCGTCCAGTGCAGACAATTCGTCAAAGCGCGACCGCACATCGCGCCATGCCGCCGCCTCAACCGCAGCCGCATCAGCGTCCTTGGTCACATCGACAGTTCTAATGGTATCAAGACCGTCGACGCGGACAACGTAACGCACGGCGCGCGCTTCCCGCTCGGCCGCTTGCGTTGGTTCGGGCGGCGGCTCTGCATCAAAGCTGTCAATCGGTGGCAGAGGGTCATCCAGAAGCGGGTCCGTTACCGGCGGATCGGGCAGCAGTTCAACGGCATCATTATCTTGAACCGCCAAAATTGCCGGATCGGCTGCAGTTTGCTGTGCCTGTTGCTCCGCCGAACCGCGCTCTTCACGGCTTTCTTCATTTGCGCTCCATGCCTCAATGCTTTCCAATGGCGCGTCGTCAAGCGACGGAATGGCTTCATCAAATTCCGTATCGGTGAAGACTGGCTTGCGCGCGTCGCTTGGGTTGGCAGGCACGGGCAACACAACCGACGGCTGCGTCACGTTCTGGACATCCGGATTTTCGCTAGCGGGATTTTGGACAGCCGGATTTTGCGCAAGCAGAGGTGCTGCAGCAGTGCCAAGATACAATAAGGCAATTGATCGGATCAAACAGACATCCCCCGGTCGAAACACCCATTCACGCAAAAAGGTTCCGGTCGAGCTTTCGTTTTGTCCAATACCGCCAATGTCACGCGATGCAAACGGGTACCGGCTGTGAACAATCCTATGCCAAAGTCAGCAAAATTTGCTTTGCGCCTTTTTGGCAGCCGATAATTCGTCTTTTTGCGCCGGGTGCAGCCTTTGCCAGTGACTGGATTTTCTGGATAAAGCCAACGCAGAAACTGCCTAAACATAGCACTTCATGATATCCTTAAGAAGGTCAGAATTGCCCCGGTCTTGGAGCAGCAATGTCGATCACATCACCGGCCACGCTCACTCGCACGGGCGTTCTGGCGGCGACTTCGCCATCAATAGAGATATTCTGCCGGGGCCGCGTATCAAACGTCAAATGCGTTCCGCGAAACTCCCTTGTGGTTCCGTGTCTTGCGCGCAATTTGAAAATTGTTGCAAACCAGCTCCATGCAAGCCCCCACAGGCTTCGTCCGGTAACAGCCTGTATTACAATAACACCGCTGTCGACTTGCTGGCTTTCAATCAGCTCAATCCCGCCGTGGAAACTCCCGTTGGCGATCCGCACTTCTGTAGCCCAAAACTTCTTCTTTGGACTATCTTCGCACGTTATAACGACCTTGAAAGGTCGGAAACGAACGGCACACCATGAAGCCCATATGAGATAACCGACGATCCCAAGATAGCGCTTCAATTTATGGGGTACGGTCTGCGCGATCATGGGAGACAGTCCAATCGCGGCTGCATTGACGAAATAATCATCATCGATACGCCCAAGGTCGATGCGTTTGCGCATTCCGTTCGCAATGACGTCGACCGCGCTGTCGACATCTTTGGGAATACCAAGCGTGCCGGCAAAGCTGTTCGCCGTGCCAAGCGGAATGAATGCGAAAACGGTATCATGCCCGACAAAAAAATCGACGTTGGACGATAATGACCCATCGCCGCCGCCAATGATGACCATCGGTGCTCTGGCAACGGCGTCGCGCACTGCGGGCTCCATGTCGTTCGGATTTGCGATCGCGCGTGCGTCAATAAGATTAATGCCGGCCGAAATAAGCTTGTCGCGCACGTCTTCAAACACGTCGGCACCGCTGCGGCTCATGGCATTGACTATTAGTATGGCGTGCTTGGGCAATGCGGCGCTCGGCTTTTCGCCCCCTGGTGCCATCGTCATTGGGCGGGCCCGACAACCGCGTGCGATGTCCAGGTATTCCCATCATGCGCGAAGCGTTCATGGCTTCCGCGTTCAAATGCACGTCCGTTCCAGGCGATCACTTGAAGTTCCACTTCATCGTAACGTCGGGCGTGAATCCAGTTGAAGCTTTGTAGCTCATCATTTCGCAGCCGGGTTGAGGTTGCGGTTCCCGCCTGCACCACAAGAACCGACCCAGCGCTATCGACCATTTTTAACGCCGCTTCTGCATAAGTGCGATGAAAGTGCCCCGCCAGGGCAAGATGCACGCCAGCATCAGCAACAGCGTCAATTGCATCGCGGTGACGTCCAACTGCCTCGGTTAACTCGCCATCTTCCGCGATTGGCATCGCAAACAATGGGTGATGCGTTACCAAAATGCGGGTTTTGGCCGAAGGTACGGCTGCAAAGCGTTCACGCAGCATCGCAATTTGCGCATGGCTCATGCGCCCATCTTTTATGGTCAGCGAACGCGCCGTGTTTATCCCAAGCACCGCAATTTCGTCATTTTCAAACCAGGGGCATAATTCGGGATCGATATACCGCTGATACCGGTCAAGTGGTGCGGCAAAACGTCGGACCACATTATATAAGGGCACGTCATGATTGCCCGGCACGACCAAAATCGGACACCCAGCCGCGCGAATATCATCCAGGTACGCGGACGCTTGCCGAAACTGGTCCACTTTTGCCCGCTGCGTCAAATCACCGCTAATGATGACTAGGTCAGGTTTACGCGCCTCCAGCCACGCCACGGTGGCAGCCACGATCGCTGGATCATGCGCACCAAAATGAATGTCGGATAGATGCGCAATACGGCTCACGGCTCATAAACGCCGAAAGCTACCGTAAGTTCAAGCCGTATCAATAATATGTGCAATATTTTTCCGATATTTGGGCGGGGCCGATGGATAGGCCAAGGTTCATTCGCAAGGCAGTGCGGTATCACAATGAACTTGCCGCCGGTCTGAGTTATGTTATCTCTTGTGTATATTCATTTAGTTATAAGGATTCCATGATGCATCGCCGCACCCTCACTGCCGGTCATACGGCGCACCGAAACACTTGGTTCCTTCGCTCATCTGCGCTTGCCCTGGTTTGCGCCACTTTTGCTTCGCCGGGTTTTGCGCAGGAAAAACCTGCAGCACAACAATCACAACCCGCGTCGCAAGCGCAAACC
Source organism: Pseudomonadota bacterium (assembly GCA_040385805.1). GTDB lineage: Bacteria > Pseudomonadota > Alphaproteobacteria > Sphingomonadales > Sphingomonadaceae > Sphingorhabdus_B. The sequence continues at coordinate 11,652 of JAZKGS010000068.1, forward strand.
ACGGGTATTCCGGCTTGGGGCCTTGCCAGCAGCGAATTGCCTGCCGACGCGTCGGTGCGCTTTGGCATTTTGCCCAACGGCATGCGCTACGCGCTAAAACGCAATGAAACACCCAAGGGCGCGGCCGTCATCCGCTTTGCATTCGACGTTGGAATGCGTGAGGCGGAGCAGCCGCAGGCGGGCGCGCCGCATTTTCTTGAACATATGGCCTTCAACGGTTCGACCAACATTCCCGAAGGTGAATTGGTCAAACAGCTTGAGCGGCTCGGTCTCGCATTCGGTGCGGATACCAATGCCGAGACCAGTATCGATTACACTAGCTATAAACTAGACCTGCCGAACACAAATGCCGAGACTGTCGACAGCGCCCTCACTTTCATGCGCGAGATTGCGTCCGAACTCACGATAGACAAGGGTGCTGTTGATCGTGAGCGCGGAATCCTGCTGTCCGAATACCGCGTGCGCAACGTGCCACAGACACGCCGTGCGCTCGATGCGATTGGCAAGCAAGTGGCTGATCCGCGTTTTGGCCCATCGCTTGTTGGTACGCCAGAGACGTTAGCCAATATCACGCCTGAACAGCTTCGCGCCTTTTACGAAGGTTATTACCGTCCTGAGCGTGCAACGCTGGTGATGGTTGGCGATTTCGATGTGGCAGCGATGGAGCAGGACATTCGCAAGCGTTTTTCCAACTGGCAAGGCAAAGGCAATGCGAAGGACAATTATACGCCAACTATTGCGCCAGTGACATCGCCTGTCGTTGCGACGTTCACTGATCCTGCAATACCAGAGATTATTCAATTCGACCGCGTGGTTCCATATACCGCGCCGGCAAATAATGTGGCGGAGAAACGGCGCGACATGCTTGAGCTGATCGCTACCGTTGCCCTGAGCAACCGTTTCAGCGCCATCAGCCGCAAGGCAGATAGCCCGATCGTCTTTGGACAGGCAGCAGTCCAGGACCTCGCCCGCACTGCGCGTTCCGCTACAACTATTGTTCTGGCCAAGGACGGCCAGTGGCAGCCAGCTCTTGGCATCGGTGAACAACAATTGCGTCAGGCAATCCAGTTCGGTTTCACCGCCGCCGAGATTGACGAGGCGAAGGCCAATATTCGCGCCACGCTTGAGAACGCAGTGAAGCAGGAAGCGGGTCAACCGAGCGCGGCCATTGCAGACCAGATCGCAACCGCGTCGCTGGGAGACAGCCTGTATCTTGCGCCGGCTACAAACCTTGCGCTGTACAACGCGCTTGAGCCTAGCCTTACTGCCGAAGCGGCAAGCGAGGCTTTTCGTGCAGCATGGGCAGGCGGCCCGTCGCTTGTGCATGTTGCAACCAAGCAGGCCATCAGTGGCGGTAATGCTGCTGTATCCTCGGCGCTTGCCACTAGCACAAAAGTGGCCGTCGCAGCCCCCTTGGAAGAAGCGACCAAAGCGTTCGCTTATGATGATTTCGGGCCAGAGGGGAAAATCGTTTCCGACACGATGGTTGCTGACCTTGGTATTCGCACTGTTCGTTTTGCCAACGGCGTTGAGCTAAACCTCAAGAAAACGGATTTCGAACCCGGCAAGATTGCTTGGTATTCAAAGGTCGGTTCAGGCGCGCAATTGTTCCCTACCGATAAGCCGGGCCTGCCTGTGATTGTGCAACTGCTTACGTCCATCGACGGCTTTAAGAAGCATAATGTCGATGAATTGCGGCGCATCACGGCCGGGCGTCAAGTGACTGTCGGCATGGGCCTTGCAGAAGACGCAGTGGCCGCCAGCGGGGTAACTATTGCCGCGGACTTACCATTACAGATGAAGCTGCTGGCCGCCGGGTTGACTGATCCTGCATATGATCCGGCAACACAGGCGCAATGGGCTGGTTTTGGCTCAGTGATTTCCAAGAACATCATGTCAAACCCGTCGCAACTTGCAGCTTTGTCAGTGCCATGGATATTGGCAGGCGAAGATGCGCGCTTTGGCTTTGGCAATGGCGACCAACTGGCCGGCAGGACGCTCGACGAAATGAAGTCTGTACTCGCGCCGCAGCTTGCATCAGGCGCGATCCGTATCGGCTTGGTGGGCGATATCGATGAGGCGGCTGCCATCTCCGCCGTGGCAAAGTCACTTGCCGCTTTGCCAAACCGAGGCGCTCGAAACAATGCGACGCCCAACGTGAAGCCAGTGCAATTCACCGCCAACCGTGCGCCGCGCACTTTGTATCACGCCGGGGCGGCGGATCAGGGCGTGATATCTCTAAGCTGGCCAACCACCGACGACAGCGATTTTAAGGCATCGCTCACTCGCGATCTGCTGGCAGAGGTGATGGGCTTGCGCCTTATTGACGTGGTTCGGGAAAAGCTTGGCGCAACCTACACCCCTAATGCCGCATCGGTGAATTCGTCGACATATACAGGTTTTGGTTATCTGACCGCATCCGCTCCGGCGGCGCAGGGCGGGATGGACGTTATTGCGCAAGCAATCACGGAAATCGCGCGTGATTTGCGCAATACCCCGCCGTCTGCGGATGAGCTGCTCCGCGCGCGTAAGCCAATCGTTGAACGGTGGCAGCGCCAGGCGCGCGAAAATGTCAGCTGGGTCGCCCTCGCTGTCGATGCGCAGTACAAACCCGAACGGTTGGAACGCCGCCGGACCCGCACCGCTTTGCTTGAATCAATTTCGCCCGCCGATATCACTTCGCAGGCCAAGTTGTACCTTGATCCAGCTGCGGTGGTGGAAACCAGAATTATACCAAACCCTGCTCCAGCCAGCTAGGCCACGCAGCAGACAAGATGGACATGCTTATGCGTCGGTAGGCAAGGTCAAGACCTGTAAAGTCCGACAGCCCGCTGTGTTGCGGCGGGCTGTCGGAAAGCATTTTAGTCATCTTTGGCGTCAATGTTGACGCTGGTTTCGGCCAGTTTCGTCATATATTCATCGCCGCCATAAATTTCCTTCGTTGCCTTATCCAACGCTTTGACGGCGTCTTTCAGGCCTAAAGTGCCTGCATAGGATGCAGCAGTACCAAAGCCCGCGATTCCATAATGGGTCATGCGCTGATATTGTGCGATGATAACGGCATCAAGCACTGGTCCTTTTTCAGGTGCCTCTTCGGTCGTGTGCTTTGTGGCTTCAGCGACCAGGCCTTCCATGCCCTTGCAATGTTCTTTTTTGACCTTCTCGCCGGATTTTTCCAGCAGATCTTTGAGTATATCGGTGTGCGCGGCAATCCCTTCTTGTGATTTCGCAAACATTTCCTTCAATTTGGGGTCACTTACTTTTGTCGCCATTTTTTTCAGCACTTTGGCCATCTGGTCGTTGGCCGACCAAAGATCCTGAAGTTCGCCAGTATAAAGATCGGTAAGATTTTCGGGGGCAGACACAGTTATTCTCCTGATAGGTTGGTGCTTAAGGTCAGCACATGAAACGAACCTTGCGTAAGTCATCATGTTCCCTCTCGATCGACGACCGGCCGACAAATCATCGTCACCCATCACTTTGCGGGGTCTGCCGCGTCTGTCCGCGCTCAAATGACGATGCGTCAGTTAACGTGCCAACGGCGATTGACCGTTCAATCTCAACCTCCGTTTGGCGTTCGGCAATTCGCGAGATTGGAGGGATATTACCCAAATGGATTGCAAGTCTTAATGCAACGAATGCAACGC
>JAZKGS010000069.1:0-43813 GCA_040385805.1 Pseudomonadota bacterium
CGCGTTGCAAAATCGCGATTGTCATGGGCAAGACCGATTTCGAAGCCAAGCGCCATGCGCAGCAGTCAATGGTGCTGATGGAGCTTGATGCCCCCGGCGTGAACATCCTGCGCCATCTACCCGTATTCGGATATGATGACGCGCCGCATGGCCATATGGAAATTGAATTGAAGGATGTCCGCATTCCGGCGTCGAACATGCTGCTTGGCGAAGGTCGCGGGTTCGAGATCGCCCAAGGGCGCCTTGGACCAGGCCGCATCCATCACTGCATGCGCACCATCGGCACCGCCGAAGAAGCGCTGGAGAAAATGTGCAAGCGTCTGCAAACGCGCGTTGCCTTTGGCAAGACCGTTGCCGAGCACAGCGTGTGGGAAGAACGCATTGCGCGCGCCCGCATCGACATCGAAATGACCCGTCTGCTCTGCCTGAAGGCCGCAGATATGATGGACAAGGTTGGCAACAAGGCAGCGGCAGCTGAAATCGCGATGATCAAGGTGCAGGCACCAAATATGGCGCTCAGCATCATCGACAACGCGATTCAAGCCCATGGCGGCGGCGGCGTGTCCGACGATTTCGGTCTTGCTTCGGCTTGGGCGCATCAGCGGACCTTGCGTCTGGCCGATGGTCCTGATGAAGTGCATGCGCGCGCCATCGCCCGTATGGAGCTTGGCAAGCATGGCGGTCGCGGCAAAGAAGGCATGTCCAGCGGCGATATGGGAGTTGCCCGGTGAAAGCAGCTGTCCTGATCGAAGCGGGCAAACCGCTTCAGATTGAGCAGATCAATATTGCCAATCCCGGGCCGCATGAGGTGCTGATCCGCACTGCGGCCTGCGGATTGTGCCATAGCGACCTGCATTTCATTGAAGGCACTTACCCGCATCCCCTGCCCGCAATACCGGGGCATGAGGCGGCTGGCATTGTCGAGGCGGTGGGCAGCGAAGTGCGCACGGTCAAGGTCGGCGATGCAGTTGTCACCTGCCTTTCGGCATTCTGCGGCCATTGCGAATATTGCGTCACCGGGCGCATGTCGCTTTGCCTTGGCGGCGAAACCCGGCGCAAGCCCGGTGAGGCCCCGCGCCTGAGCCGTCCTGATGGCAGCGTCGTCAACCAGATGCTGAACCTGTCGGCTTATGCCGAAATGATGCTGGTGCATGAACATGCGTGCGTTGCGATCCACCCAGACATGCCCTTGCCACAAGCTTCGGTTATTGGCTGCGCGGTGACTACGGGCGCTGGTACGATATTCAACGCGTGCAAAGTCACACCAGGCGAAACCGTTGCCGTCATCGGCTGCGGCGGCGTTGGCCTTGCGACGATTAACGCGGCGAAGATTGCGGGGGCTGGTCGGATTATTGCGGCTGATCCGATGCCTGAAAAGCGGGCAATGGCATTAAAGCTTGGCGCAACTGACGTCGTCGATGCCTTGGCCGATGATGCTGCTGCGCAAATTCAGGAGCTGACCAAGGGCGGCGTTGATCATGCGATTGAGGCTGTTGGGCGTCCCGCATCCGGCACGTTGGCGGTCAAGTCGCTGAAGCGCGGCGGAACCGCCACGATTCTTGGCATGATGCCGTTGCAACATTCGGTTGGCCTGTCGGCGATGGACCTGTTGTCGGGCAAGAAATTGCAAGGCGCAATCATGGGCGGCAACCGCTTCCCGGTTGATATTCCGCGACTGGTGGATTTCTACATGCGCGGGTTGCTAGATCTAGACACCATCATTTCGGAAACCATTCCGCTCGAGCGGATCAACGAAGGCTTTGACCAGATGAAGCGCGGTGACTCGGCCCGTTCGGTCATCGTATTTGACCAATGAGCGCAGCCCCAACCCCGATTGACGCGCAAACCGCCTTTACTGGGACTGTTGCGCCAACCGGAGCCGACATCCTCGATGCCGACAAACTGGCGCAGTGGATGGCCGAGAATGTTGAAGGCTTTGAAGGCCCGGTTGAGGTTCTAAAGTTTGCAGGTGGCCAGTCTAACCCGACTTACAGGCTGAATGCAAAAAGCGGATCATACGTACTGCGCCGCAAGCCGTTTGGCGTCCTGCTGCCCAGCGCACATGCCGTCGACCGCGAATATAAGGTTATTGCTGGATTGTACCCGACAGGCTTTCCGGTAGCCAAGCCGTTCGGCCTGTGCACTGACGACAGTGTTGCAGGTTCGATGTTCTACATCATGGACATGGTCGAGGGCCGTACGATCTGGGATGGCGCCATGCCGGGGTCAAACCCCACCGAGCGCCGCGCAACCTACGAGGCGATGATTGATACGCTGGCGGCGCTGCATAATGTCGATGTCGAGGGCGCTGGCCTCTCCGACTTTGGCAAACCCGGCAATTATTTTGGTCGTCAGGTTGAACGCTGGACCAAGCAATACAGGCTCGCCGAAACAGAGACGATGCCCGAAATGGAACGCCTCATCGAATGGCTGCCTAAAACGCTGCCCGAACAGACACGCACCAGCGTCGTCCATGGCGACTATCGTATCGACAATATGATCTTTGATGCGAAGGAACCGAAGGTCGTGGCGGTGTTGGACTGGGAATTGTCGACCCTGGGCGACCCGCTGGCGGATTTCACCTATGTGGCGATGGCATGGGTGACGCAGAATGAGGGCCGGTCAGGCGTCATGGATTTGGACCGTGCTGCGCTGGGGATTCCCGAGCTGGAGGAAATGGTCGAACGCTATTGCGCCGCCACCGGCCGTGATGGCGTCCCCGACATGAACTGGTATTTCGCCTATAATTTCTTCCGCCTTGCTGGCATTATTCAAGGCATCAAGAAACGCGTCATTGATGGCACCGCAAGCTCGTCACATGCGCAAGCCATGGCCGAGCGTGTATTCCCGCTGGCGGAATCCGCATGGAAGTTTGCCGAGAAGGCCGGGGCGTAGAAATCAAATCCTCCCCATCGACTTGCGATGGGGAGGGGGACCATCCGCAGGATGGTGGAGGGGAACGAAACGTTGCCGCCCCTCCGTCATCCAAAGCTGCCGCTTTGGCTGCCACCTCCCCATCGCAAGTCGATAGGGAGGAATGAGTGAGAGGAATGCAAATGTCTTTATTCGATATGACCGGCAAGGTTGCCATCATCACGGGCTCATCGCGTGGCATCGGCCAGGCCATCGCCGAGGAAATGGCAGCGCAAGGCGCAAAGGTCGCAATTTCCAGCCGCAATATTGCGGATTGTGAAGCGGTCGCCAACGGTATCAATGCCAAACATCCGGGATCAGCCATCGCCGTGGCTTCCAGCCTCTCGTCCAAGGAAAGCTTGCAAAATCTCGTCGACGAAACCCGCAAGGCGTTCGGCAAGGTTGACGTTCTGGTCTGCAACGCAGCGTCGAACCCGCATTATGGCCCGATGGCAACCATCACCGACGAACAATTGCGCAAGACACTCGACCACAATATCGTATCGCAACATTGGCTGATCCAGATGGTCGCCCCGGAAATGATCGAACGCAAATCCGGTTCGATCATCATTGTCTCGTCGATCGGTGGCTTGCGTGGTTCGCCGATATTGGGTGCCTATGCGATCACAAAGGCGGCGGATATTCAGATGACGAAAAACCTCGCCCGCGAATATGGCCCGCATAATGTGCGCATCAATTCCATCGCGCCGGGATTAGTGAAAACCGATTTTGCCAAGGCCTTGTGGGAGAACCCCGAGAATCTCAAAGTATCGACATCTGGCGCAGCATTGGGCCGCATTGGCGAACCACGCGAGATCGCGGGCGCCGCAGTGTATCTCGGCTCCGATGCATCGACGTTCATGACTGGCCAGACAATTGTCGTTGATGGAGGCGTCGTCGTATGAGTGGAGCACTGCAAGGCAAAGTCGCCATCATTACCGGCGCAGGTTCCGGCATTGGCCGAGCCTCCGCCATCCGTTTTGCCGCCGAAGGTGCAAAGGTCGTTTTGGGCGATATGGCGGCGTCGGTGCATGACACCGCCGCGATGATCGGTGACGCCGCCACCGCCGTGCAAATGGACGCAGGCGATGAGGGCGACGTCGCCGCGCTTGTTGCGCAGACAATCGCGCTCCACGGCCATCTCGACATTGCCTTTGCCAATGCGGGCATTTCGGGCGGCATGGAGGGCATCTTCGACAACACCGTCGAGAATTTCACCAGCGTCCTGCGCGTTAATCTCATTGGCCCATGGCTGATGGTCAAACATGCGGGCAAGGTCATGGCGGACGCGGGCAATGGCGGATCCATCATACTCACCGCAAGCGTTGCTGGCATCCGTTCCGGCGCTGGCGGCCCGCCTTATTCCGCATCAAAGGCTGGCGTCATCAACCTCGCGCAAGTCACCGCGCAGCAATTGTCGGGCACCAATGTTCGCTGCAACGCGATTTGCCCGGGTCTGACCGAAACGGGCATGACCAAGCCGACATTCGATTATGCGCGCGAAAAGGGTGTGACCGAAAAGATCGGCCGCCTGAACCCCTTGCGCCGAGGCGCGCAGCCCGACGAGCTCGCTAATGTTGCGTTGTTCCTGGCAAGCGACCAATCCTCGTATGTCAATGGCCAGGCTATCGCCGTTGACGGCGGGCTTTCAAGCTCGCACCCTGTAACTCGCCAATTGACTGGACAAACAGCCGTATGAGCGCCGAAGATCTAGGTTTCGTTCCCGACCGCCTCGCGCGTATTCCTGCGTTCATTCAGGCGAATTATCTCGACAATGGCAAATTGCCGTTCGCGTCAGTGTTGATTGGCCGCGGCGACGATATCGCGTTGCAGTGGAATTCAGGCGTGGCGGACGATGCCATTTTCCGCATCGCGTCAATGACCAAGCCAGTCACCTCGGTTGCGTTCATGCAGCTGGTTGAACAAGGCAAGGTTGCCCTGACCGACCCGGTCGCCAAATATATCCCCGAATTCGCGCAATTGGGCGTTTTTGTCGCTGGCGGTGGCAATGTGCCCTTCGTCTCGCGTCCGCCGACAACACCGTTGCGCGTGGTCGATCTGTTACGGCACACCGCTGGCTTCACCTACAGCTTCCAGGAGCGCAGCAATATCGACGCCGCCTATCGCAAGACCGACGTCGAAAGCTGGACCAAGAGCACCTCGCAAAGCTTCATCGATACCCTCGCGCAAATTCCGTTGGAGTTCGACCCTGGCACGCAATGGAACTATGGTGTGTCTACCGATGTGCTTGGCATATTGGTGGAACGGATCAGCGGGCTTTCTTTGCCCGAATATTTCCAGACGCATATTTTCGCGCCTTTGGGCATGACCGACACTTTCTTCTGTGTGCCAGCCGACAAGGCCGCGCGCATTCCCGAGGGCTTTGCCTTTGACCCGGACAAGAAGATGAAGCTGTTTGACAAGGCAGGTGCCGAAAGCCTGTGGACCAAGGGTTGGTCGTTCAATTCTGGCGGCGGTGGCCTTGCGTCGAGCGTTGCCGATTATCACCGCTTCTGCCGGATGCTATTGAACGGCGGCGCGCTTGATGGCGTCCAAATCTTGAGCCCCAAGACGATTGAACTGATGACCGCCAACCATATTCCGGGCGGACAGGACCTGACACAAATGTCGAAATCCTTGTTCAGTGAGGCCGAAATGGCGGGCATTGGTTTTGGTCTTGGCTTTGCCACCACGATAGACAGCGCCGCAACATTGACACCCTGTTCAACCGGCGATTTTTATTGGGGCGGCATGTACTCCACCGCCTTTTTCGTCGATCCGGTCGAGGATATCATCATGATTTTCATGACTCAATTGATGCCGTCGAGCACTTACCCGATACGCCGCGAGATCAAGACGATGATTTATTCGGCGCTTGCGGCTTAAGCGGACAGAATTGCAGCAGCCCTAAACCGTTGCAATCTCGACCTGACCGACCGGCTCTGGCTTGGCACGCGCAGCAATCAGGCTGCCGCATACAATCAACGCAGTGCCCAACAGCACAGGCAACGTCACGGGTTCAGCAAAGAACAGCCAGCCAAAAAACGCCGCCCAGACAAAGGCGGTATATTCAACCGGGATTAAGATCTGCGCCTCTGCCCGCGCATAGGCCCAGCTCAGGAGCAGAAGCGAGATAATCGCCAAAGCAGCTGCTGCTCCGATCATCGGTGCATCGGACACCCCGATGGGTATTAAGAACCATGGCGCGACCAAGCTAAGCGTTGCTGCTACAAACAGGTTCTGGAAAAACGCGATTTCGATCGGGCCAGCAATCTGCGCCTGCCGCCGCGCGAGGATCAAGTTGTAAGCAAACACAACCGCCGAGAACAACACCGCCGCAGCGCCCCATAAATGCCCGCTGGTATAGTCTCCGCTCAATCGCCCAGCCATGATGATAACCACCCCGCCAAGCCCCGCCAGCGACGCCCAAATAGCTTCACGACCAATTGTCTCCCCCAACATCACGGCGGCAAGATACAGCGCGATGACGGGCGCGATGAAGCTAAGGCCGATGGCTTCGGCCAAAGGCAGTTTCGTGAGCGACCAGAAAAAGCTGACTGCCATGACCGACACAACCATGCTGCGCCACAAATGGATTTTCAATATATGTGCCGGCGGCCATTTCTGCCGCATGCCAACGAACAGTAGCCCCATGAACAAAGCGCCAAGGCAATTGCGCCACATGACCGCGTTATACGCCCCAAGCGACAAAGCCAGATCCTTCATCGCCGCGTCCATCAGCGAAAATGTGCCGATGCCCGCCGCGGCCACCATGAACGGGATGAATGGACGCGGGTGCAGTTCAGCCATGTTTACAGGCTGTGTGTGGCAAGGTTGCCGAGCGCATCGCCATCGACGCGGTAGACGGTCCATTCGTCCATAGGCGTCGCGCCAAGCGCCTTGTAGAAATCAATCGCTGGTGTGTTCCAATCGAGTACCGACCATTCCAGCCGCGCACAATCGCGTTCCACCGCAAGCGCGGCAAGCTTGCCAAGCAAAGCTTTACCCAGCCCTGACCCACGCGCGTCTGGCCGGACGAACAAATCCTCCAGATAAATGCCGGGCCGTCCTTCAAATGTCGAAAAATTGTGAAAGAATAGCGCGAACCCCTGCGCCACGCCGTCAATCTCGCCAATCAGCACCTCAGCATAAGGCCGCGGGCCAAACAGCTTTTGCGCCATAACAGCTTCATCGAAACGCACGGCATGGGCAAGCTTTTCATATTCCGCCAGATCGCGAATAAATTGCCCGATGAGCGAGATGTCGGATGGCGTTGCCGCCCGAATCGAGAGGCTCAAGCCGCTTTCCCGTGCAGCGTATCCATGCTCACGCTGGCGCCAGCGTCGATTTCTGCGGCCTTGGCCTCCACCAGGCGCACGATGTGGCTGACCATGTCGTCATTCTCGACATGATGGTCGGTGACGCCGGACAAATAGACCATATGCTTGCCATTGCCGCCACCGGTGATGCCGATATCGGTCTCGCGCGCTTCGCCGGGGCCGTTGACGACGCAGCCGAGGACGGAGAGCGACATCGGCGTCTTGATATGGCCAAGCGCCTCTTCCAGTTTCTGCACCGTGCGGATGACGTCGAACCCTTGGCGGGCGCAGCTTGGGCAGCTGACGACGCGGACACCGCGCGTGCGCAAACCCAAAGCTTTCAGGATTTCATAGCCGACGCGGACTTCTTCTTCGGGTTCAGCCGAAAGGCTAACGCGAATGGTGTCGCCGATGCCTGCCCACAGCAAGTTGCCCATGCCGATGGAGGATTTGACCGTTCCGCCAATCAGGCCGCCCGCCTCGGTAATCCCCAAGTGAATCGGGCAGTCGACCGCGTCGGCAAGGCCCATATAAGCCGCGACTGCAAGGAACACGTCCGATGCTTTCACCGCGACCTTATATTCGTGGAAATCATGGTCCTGAAGCAGCTTGATATGGTCTAACGCGCTTTCAATCAGCGCCTCCGGACATGGCTCACCATATTTTTCGAGCAGGTCTTTCTCAAGGCTGCCCGCGTTCACGCCGATGCGTATTGCGCAACCATTGGCCTTGGCAGCGTTCACAACTTCGCGGACGCGCTCGGACGAACCGATATTGCCGGGATTGATGCGTAAGCAGGCGGCACCTGCATCCGCCGCCTCAAGCGCGCGTTTGTAATGGAAATGGATGTCCGCAACGATTGGCACGTTGGCGGCGCGCACAATCTGCTTCAGCGCAGCCGTGCTTTCCACATCGGGGCACGACACGCGGATAATATCGACGCCTGCGTCCTCGCAACGGCGGATCTGATCGATGGTCGCCGCAGCATCGCTGGTCAGCGTATTGGTCATCGTTTGCACCGAAATCGGGGCGTTGCCGCCGACAGGGACATTGCCGACCATGATCTGGCGGGACTGACGGCGCGCAATATCGCGCCAAGGGCGAATAGAAGACATGACTGCGATATAGGCGGCTTGGCATTTTCCCGCAATCATCATCCTGAACTGTTTTCGGGCGATGGCTTGCAGCTAATTACCTCAGTCTAAACCGCCATGCCATTCTACCGCCTGCGCCGCTGCAATCCGGCCGACTTCGGCAAGCACGGCCTGATCGCCCGCACGTATTTCCTCATATTTGCCATCGGCTTCATAAAAGGCGGTCACAATGATGGGTGGCCGTGCTGGCGGCCAGAAAATGGCGACGTCGTTAGTCTTGTTGTTGAATTTCGTGCTGTTGGCGGTTCCCGTCTTATCGCCACTTTTCCAAGACGGTGGGAGGCCGCCTCTTATGCGCTTCATGCCTGTATCCGTGTCGGCCATCCATTGGATCAGCAAATCGCGCGACCCCGTTTTCAATATCCGGTCTGTCGTTAAAAGCGCTGCCATCATCTGCGCGAACGCGCGCGGCGTGGTTGTATCGCGTTCCTCACCCGGCGGAACATCGTTCATCTCGGGTTCGTAACGGTCAAGCCGTGTGACATCATCGCCCCAGCTACGAATGATTGCGGTGACGGCAGCAGGTCCGCCCAAAAACCTGATCAGCAGATTGGCAGCTACATTGTCGCTGGTCTTCTGCGCGGCTTCGGCCAGATCGACAATGCGCATTGAACCCTTTGCCAGATTGGGCCCGGTAACGGGGGCATGCGGCACAATATCGGCCTGCGAATAAAGCAACTCCATTTCAAGATTCAGCCTGCCTTGGTCGGCGCGCTGGAGCACAGCCGCGGCAAGCGCCAGCTTGAATGTGGAACACATCGCAAAGGCTTCGCCATAACGGTGGCCAGTCATCCGGCCTGATGCCGTGTCGAGCACAAACGCCCCCAGCCGCCCGCCAACGCGCGCCTCAAGCACGCCCATTGCGGAATTGCCGACAATGTTGCGCTGTGCCTGCCGAGGGGATGCACAGCCTGCCATTGTTAAAGCTGCAGCGCCCACCATGAGGCCGCGCCTGTCGATTTCCATGAAATGTCCTCTTTATGTTGTCGCCGGGCGACTGGCCGTTTCGTAACTTTATTATCTCGTCGATGTTTGGGTTACTAGGCACGTATTTGGCACATTTGGGCACGACCGCAAATTTGCGGATGCCATTAGTTGCGTTTGATACTATCGCCTGAGCAATTGCGATCAGAAGGATTTAGACTTGGCTGACAAACAATGGACGCTGGTAATTCATGGCGGCGCGGGCAGCATGGTGCGCGGCAAATTGTCCGCTGAACAAGATTCCGGAGCGCGCGCCGGGCTAAGCAAGGCACTGGAGGCAGGCGCGTCAGTTCTCGCAACAGGCGGCAGCGCGATGGACGCGGTGACCGCTGCTGTCATAGAGCTTGAAAATGACGCGCATTTCAACGCCGGCCACGGCGCGGTGTTCACCTATGAAGGCATAAACGAACTCGACGCTTCTGTCATGGACGGCGCGACGCGGCATGCAGGGGCGGTTACGGGCGCGCGCCATACGCGCAATCCGGTTTTGCTCGCCCGCGCGGTGATGGAGCATAGCCCGCATGTCATGCTGTCTCGCGAAGGTGCAGACCAGTTCAGCCGCGAACAGGGGCTTGATCAAGTCGAGCCTGCATATTTCGCAACCGCCGAACGCTTGCGCCAATTGGAGGAGTTAAAAGCGAAGAAGCTCGATTGGTATGATATCGACATGAAATATGGCACCGTTGGCGCCGTGGCGGTCGATCAAAATGGTAGTGTTGCTGCCGCAACCTCGACAGGCGGCCTCACCGGCAAACGTTGGGGCCGGATTGGCGATTCTCCCGTCATTGGCGCTGGCAATTACGCGGACAATCGCGCCTGCGCAGTGTCCGCTACTGGCGCTGGCGAGTTTTTCATCCGGCTTGGCGTAGCGCATGAAATCTGCGCGCGGATGCGGATGCTGGGCGAGGATGCCAAGGCAGCCGCCGACCATGTCATTGGCGAACTGGGCGATATGGGCGGTACGGGCGGCGTGATTGTCACTGCGCCAGATGGCACCGCAACTTTCAGTTTCAACACCCCGGGCATGTACCGCGGGCGCGCGACCAGCACAGGCGAAAAATATGTCGCCATTTATGGCGATGAGTGATGCTGTATGGAACGAATGCCATATGACTAAAGCCATATAACTATCTGATTTTTATTTATTTTTTGACTCTGTTTTATTTCAGGCGCACCTTGCCGCCACCTGTCCGCCTCAACTTGAGGGTCGCTATAATGATGAGCGGCAGGGTTACACGGATGGCCAATTGGCCACTTGGAACCAACGGAGGAAAAGTCATGAAGAAAAATATGCTTACGGCCATTTTGGCTGTGCCTTTTGCCATTGCCCTGTCGATGCCCGCAATGGCGCAAAATTATCCGATGACGCCAGGCGATTATGAAGAGGTGGGCATGATCGATATCAGCGATGGCGGTGGATATGAATATGCCAACTTCCTTGCCACAACATGGAAAAAGAATCAGGAATTTGCCAAGTCAAAGGGTTGGATCAAGGGCTATCAGGTTCTAGCAAACGTGCACCCACGCCCAGGTGAGCCCGACCTGTATCTTGTGACAACGTTCAGCAGTCTTCCCGATGCGGCAGAGGACGAGAAACGAAATGCCGCCTATCGGGAATTTATGCGGCAAAGCGACGCGCAAATGGATGCAGCTTCGGGAGACCGGGCAAAATACCGCACCGTTATGGGCTCGTTCATGCTCCGCCAGTTGAATTTCAAATAAGCATAAGCGGCGGGTGTGGAGCAGCACCCGCCGTTATTTTACACTTGGGTAACATGACGATATATTTTGTTTTGAAAGCTGCTTATGGCGGCAATCATGACACGCTTTCTCATCACTTTCGCCCTCCTGTTCGCGCCACTTGCCCCTGCCCAGGCCTATTGGGAATATGGCCATGAAACCATCGCCCAAATTGCGCAGGCCAATATGTCACCCAAGGCGCGCGCGAATATGCAGCGTCTGCTGCGCGCGGCCCCCATGCTGGGCACGCCAAAATGCGAAATGCGCAACATCGGCGATGTCAGCGTCTGGGCGGATTGCATCAAGGGCGACCGCGTGCGCTGGGGCTATACCAACAGCTGGCATTACCAGAATGTCGACATCTGCAAGCCGTTCGACCTGAAAAGCGCCTGTGCCGACGGCAACTGCGTTTCGGCGCAGATCGACCGGAACTTTGCCTTGCTATCGAATGACGCCCTGCCCGCGCATGTCCGGTTGGAGGCGCTCGCGTTTCTCGTCCATTTTGTTGGCGACATTCATCAGCCATTGCATGCTGGCGACCGGTCGGATCGCGGTGGTAACGACCTGAAAACCATTTATGGCGTGATGCCGGGATATAATCTGCATTCGGTGTGGGATGGGCTATTGGCTGATCGCGCGATATCCGCTGCTCCAACTATCGTCCGCGCTTTTTCGTCACCTGAGAAGGCGGCTATTGAACAAGGCAATGCACGCAGCTGGAGCGAAGAAAACTGGCGT
The DNA here is from genome assembly GCA_040385805.1 of Pseudomonadota bacterium. Lineage (GTDB taxonomy): Bacteria > Pseudomonadota > Alphaproteobacteria > Sphingomonadales > Sphingomonadaceae > Sphingorhabdus_B. Next base: position 11,849 of record JAZKGS010000069.1, read on the forward strand.
GTGTCAAAAGACATCGCCTATCCGCGCGCAATGGATGGCGACCCCTGCGGCGCAAAACCGACTGCGCCCGTTGTTATTGACGAAGCCGACGTGACCGCCGCGCGCGCTGCGCTTCGTCAGCAGGTCGAACGCGGCGGGATTCGTCTCGCGCGGTTGTTGGAGCAAGCCTTGGGCTAAGCGCCGAAATGCCCGCGCCATTTCCATCCTCCCTCGGTGCGTTTGCGCACGATGACGAGGAATATTCCGGTGACTAGCAACATCAGCGCGACTATTGCTATCGTTGGTATCGCGCCATGATCGTCCGCGAAGTAGCCTAAGCCCAACATCGCCAGAACATACAGCACCAAAACCACCCAGCCTTGCCACTTGAACGGCAGGCCGGCACCATATCCGAAACGTTTGGCGCGGAACCAAGGTCCCTTTTCCAAAAACAAATGTAACATCTCAAACCTCCTTCGGCGGTCGCCCGCGTTTTGGGGTTTCGCTGACCCCGACCTTCATCCCGCGTTTGGCCAACGCCTCACGCAGCAAAACCTCGATCTCGGCATTGGCGCTCCTGAAATCGGCCGCTGCGCACCGTTCGATACACGCGAATAATGCGGGATCGAGACGGAGCGGGAAAGCCTTTTTGGACGGAGCAGACACGTTTTTTACTTAGCTATACAAGGTGCCGGTGTTGACGACAGGTTGCGTGTCGCGCTCACCACATAGGACCACCATGAGGTTCGAGACCATCGCTGCGCGACGTTCATCATCCAGCTCAACGACATTTTTCGCCGACAACATTTCAAGCGCCATTTCAACCATGCCTACCGCGCCCTCGACCAAGGTCTTGCGTGCGGCAACCACGGCTTCTGCCTGCTGACGGCGCAACATCGCGCCAGCGATTTCCTGTGCATAGGCCAAATGGGTGAAGCCGCATTCATCGACGGTGATGCCAGCCACGCGCAACCGCTCCATCAACTCCAGCCGCAATTCGCCGCCGACCTGATCATGGTTGCCACGCAAGGTTACCTCTTGATGCGTGAAGTCATCATAGGGATAGCGTGCGCCGATGGTGCGAACCGCAGCCTCGATTTGCGCGACCACGAAGGCCTTATAATCGTCCACATCGAACAAGGCCTGCGCGGTGTCAGTCACACGCCAGACCACCTGTGCTGCCATCTCGATGGGGTTGCCGCGTAGGTCGTTGACCTTGATCTTTTCGGAAATCAGGTTGTTGGCGCGCAGCGAAATCTTGGCCTTGCCGATCCACGGCCACGTCCAACGCAAGCCTTCGTTTCGGTCCGTACCCTTATAGGCGCCAAACAGTGTCAATGCGACGCCCTGATTGGGTTGAAGCATGTAGAAACCAATTGCCACAAAGAAGAATGAAAACACGCTGAGGCCAAGGCTGGCAAATTCCAAACCCGATTTATTTTCGTCAGCAGCCAGTTGCGCAATCGACCAGCCGAACCACACAATGGTCAGCAACATCAGCAACAACATGGCATAGCCGTTGAAGCTGCTTGCCGCGGATTCGCGGCTGGGATTGAGGGTGTTGTTGGAATCGTCAGTCATTGGAGTCTCCCTGTAAATATGATATCATATTTATATCATTCGGAAGCATGCGCAAGACAAAAAGAAAGGCCGCGCAACATGTTCGCTGCGCGGCCCATTCGGTCATTTGATGAAGCGTTTACTCGCCGGTCGGAAATCCGCGCTTTTTCATGATATATTTTACGTCCGGATCACGACCACGGAATGCGCGATAGGCTTCGATCCGGTCGGTTTCGTTGCCGGTGGCCATCAGCATTGAGCGGAAACGCTCGGCCGTTTCCTTGTCCCAGACATCGCCCTTTTCAGTGAACGCGGCCCAAGTGTCGGCATCCATCGTTTCGGACCACAGATAGCTGTAATAACCGGCCGAATAGCTGTCGCTGGAGAACAGGTGGTTAAATTGCGGCAACCGGTGACGCATCACCATTTCCTTTGGCATGCCGATTTCTGCCAGCGTGTCGCGTTCGAATTCGGCCGGATCGCTGACGGGTTCGCTGCGGTTGTGCAGTTTCATATCCAATATTGCACTCGACAGATATTCAACCGTGGAGAAACCCTGGTTGAAGGTGTCACTTGCCCGGATTTTCTCGACCAAAGCGGCCGGAATGGGCTCACCAGTCTGATAATGCTTGGCATAAGTGTTAAGGATATAGGGCGTCAGCAACCAGTTTTCGTTCACCTGGCTTGGATATTCCACAAAGTCACGCGGCGTGCCGCCAAGGCCGGGCCAGGTGATGTCGTAGTTGAGATAATGGATCGCATGGCCAAATTCGTGGAACAAGGTGGATGCATCATCGATGCTGATCAACGTTGGTACGCCATCAGCGCCCGGCACGAAGTTGTTGTTGTTTGACGCCAAAACGATGTTGTTCTTGCCGCCCAATTTATGCTGGCTGCGATAGGTCGTCATCCACGCACCTGAACGCTTGCCCGCACGTGCGAAGTTGTCGAGATAGAACAGGCCAATGACCTTGCCATCGCGTTTGACTTCAAACGTGCGCACCTTGGGTTCAAACACAGGCACAGTGCCGGTGTTTTCGGTGAAGCTCATGCCATATAACTTGCCCGCGGCGTCGAACATTGCCGCAACCATGTTATCCAGCTGGAAATAGGGCTTAATCGCCTCTTGATCGAGGTCGTATTTCGCTTTGCGCACCTTCTCTGCGTAGAAACGATAATCCCACGGTTCAATTGTGATGTTGTCCGCATTGGCGATCGCCTGCATGTCCGCGACTTCTTCTTTCACGCGCGCGGTTGCGGCCGGCCAGACCTTCATCATCAGGTCCATCGCCTTATTGGGGTCCTTCGCCATCGTGTCGGCCATGCGGTAATGCGCATGGGTCGGGAAGCCCAGGATTTCGGCGCGCTGCTGACGCAGTTTCAGGATTTCGGCGATGGTCGCGTTGGTGTCATTGGCATTGCCGTTGTCACCGCGCTTGGTGAACGCGCGCCACACCTTTTCGCGTAAATCGCGGCGGGTTGAATTTTCGAGGAATGGTTGCACGGCAGAGCGGGTGTTAACGACCACCCATCCGCTCTGGCCCTTTGCCTTGGCCGCTGCTTGCAGCGAGGCTACGAAACTCTCTGGCAAGCCAGCCAAGTCGGCCTCTTGCGTAAGAGGAATAAAGGTTTCCTCATCCGCGAGCACTTTTTCCGAGAAGGTTGAAAATTTCTTCGCCAATTCGGTCTCGATGTTGATGACTTCAGCCTTTTTGGCCGGATCAAGCAACGCACCATTGCGCACGAGACCGTCATATGTCCGTTCCAGCAAGCGTGTCTGCTTGGCATCAAGGCCAAGGTTTGCGCGCTGATCATACAAATATTTCACGCGCTGGAAAAAGCGTGCGTCCAATGATTGTTCGGAGAAGAAGGCGCTGACCTTCGGCTCCCACTCGGCCTGAATCTTGCGGACTTCAGGGTTGGACAGGTTGGACGAATGTACGCCCCATATCGAGAACAACCGGCCGATTTTCTCGCCGGACAGTTCGCTTGCGGTAATCGTGTTGTCGAAAGTGATGGCTTCAGGCTTTTCCAGCATCGCTTCAAACTCGGCTTCGGATGCCTTCATCGCGGCCTGAAACGCAGCAGGAAATTGCGCGACTTTGACCTGATCCCACGGTGGCACGCCTTCATAAGGGCCAGTCCATTCTTGCAACAAGGCTGGCTCGCCAACCATCTGGCCAGCATTCATTTCATTCGTTTGTGCAACCGCTGACATCGATACTCCTGACAAAAAAAGCGCCGCTGTGCGCATCATGACTGTGTGTATTCTCACTGAATTTTTCTCCTCTGAACCATGTGCCATCTTTGCTGGGGCTCCATGAACCAACGATTAGCGCATTGGATAGCCTTAGCAAACCACCTGTCGGGCAAAACTGTTTCCTCCGTTCCGGAGAGAAAGTTTTACAGCTTCTTGCACTTTTTTCTGATGCAATCACAAAAGCTTCAACTAATCAGACAGTTGGGGGGAAATACATGTCAGAATATTATCTCGAGACCGGATTAGGCCAAAATGGACGCGTTGCAATGATCGCAGGTGGATCGTTGGAGCGAGACAGCGAACTTGCCCGACTGGCTACGCTGTCAGGCTGCACGCCATTGATGATGGATGACACGCAGGCTGCCGATTTTCTTTTGGTTGATCTTTCCTCCGAAATGGAAGGAATCGGCGATAGCCTAACGCGTATTACCCATTATCTCGAAACGCATCGCAGCACTGCATTGGTTTGGTCCACGATGGAGGTGCTGGAAGAAATATATGCGACACTCCCGCAGGGCCAATTTCATCTTTTGGTCGAAGCGCGTGATGTCGAAGCGTTGCCTATTTTGGCGGGTATGTTTGGACGGGGCGGCATGGACCGATTGCATGACAGAGACCGCGAAGTGGAATTTGGATCGCTGCACCGAATCAGCGACGAGCTGGCCGAGTTCGCCCGCACGCTGGCGCGCATGGCAGAACCGGATCGGACAGATAAAGTAACAGACAAACCGGTCTCTTTTCGCGCAGCGCCGCTCGGCGGGTTTCAGGGTTTTCCCATAAGCAAGCCAGCAACCAATAATATTCCAAACCCCCAAAATCTACGCGAGATCATCAAACTGCGCAGGTTGCGAGAACGCTTTTTCCCGCATGATCTATTCGCTGATCCTGCATGGGACATATTGCTAGATTTGAAAGCAGCGGGACAAGAGGGCCAGATGGTGTCGGTATCCAGCCTGTGCATCGCCGCTGCCGTGCCGCCAACGACGGCCTTGCGATGGATTACGGCCATGACCGAAAGCGGCATGTTGTTGCGGCGTCAGGACCCGGCAGATGCGCGCCGTGTTTTCATTGAACTGTCACCGGAGACATCAGCGAAGCTGGATGATTATTTTACAGCTGCTGGCGCGCGTTTTGCGCCCATCATCTAATTTGACTTGCCAAATGCAACAGGCTTTGGCAAAGGCCCGCTTCCCGAGAGGGGCGCTTAGCTCAGTTGGTAGAGCATCTCGTTTACACCGAGAGGGTCAGCGGTTCGAGCCCGTTAGCGCCCACCATTTTTGAACATGATTTTACAAATGTTCAAATTTCCCTTGGAAGAACACTTCGTTCATTATAGAGAAAGTCTTCGGAAGGCAGGCTAATGGCATGCGGAGAAGCTTTGTAACTTTAAGCTGTGGTTTTGTTTTGCTGGCTGCATTTGCGGTGCCTGGCACTGCATTCGCGCGCGAGGCGGAAAACGCCGAAACCGCGAGTTGTTCCGATCCCAAGCATCGCCACGTCGTGGTTCGCCCACTCACCGAATCGGCACCGATTCGCAAGGCCGAGAAAATCCGCATCCGCCGTATTTTGATGTAAAAGCATTTCAGTCTGCTTGGCGCAGCAATTTCGCCATTTCGGCATCATCCCATTCAACGCCGCCAGCAATACGCCAAACCTCCTGGCCAGCACTGTCATATAATATCGTCGTGGGCAGCGCGATGGCATTGTTGAATGCGGCCAAGATTGCGTTGTCGGCGTCGGTAAAGGGCTCAAGGTTTTTGATCCCCGTTTCTTCGAAGAAAGCCACGACCGGCGCGCGGCCTTGAAGGTCTTGGGAGACCACAATGACGTTCATCCGTTCCTTTTCCAATGCAGCGAGCGCGTCGAGCGTTGGCATTTCGGCCTTGCACGGCGCACACCATGTCGCCCACACATTCAGCAACAATGGCTTTCCTGCAAAGTCGGCCAGGGTCACATCCTGCCCGTCAGCGCTAGCGAAAGGCGCAGTCGGCGCCTTTTGGCCGGCAAATTTGTAACTCAGCGTGGCGCGCATGCCATTTGCGCTTTCCAGACCAATCTCGGCCTTGTCCGCTGCGGATGCGTTTGCGGTGGATGCGGGTTGCGCTTGCCCCTTAGGTTGGCTTTCTTTATCGCACCCGGTCAACACCAGAAGGATTAGGGCAATTACAAAGCGCATGTCAGATTCCAATAGCATGTGGGGCGGCCGGTTTGGCGAAGGCCCCGGCGCGATCATGCGCGAGATAAATGCCTCCATCCCGTTCGACAAGCGTCTTTGGCAGGAAGATATTGCGGGCAGCAAGGCGCATGCCGATATGTTGGCCGCGTGCGCCATTATTTCGGACGCGGACAATGCTGCGATCCAAAACGGCCTCGATGCTATCCACGCCGAATACCAAGCCAATGGCGTGCCTGTAGATCTCAGCCTTGAAGACATTCACATGGTGACCGAAACGCGGTTGCGCGCGCTGATCGGTGAACCAGCCGCGCGGCTGCACACTGCGCGGTCACGTAATGACCAGGTCGCGACCGATTTTCGTCTTTGGGTGCGTAACGCTTGCCATGAAATCGATGCTGGCCTGCGCGCGCTGCAATCGGCGCTGGTTGCCCGCGCCGACGAACATGCCGACAGCATCATGCCGGGCTTCACCCATTTGCAAGTCGCGCAGCCAGTCACGCTTGGCCATCATCTGATGGCCTATTATGAAATGGCGAAGCGTGACCGCAGCCGCTTTGCCGACTGCCGAAGCCGCCTGAACTTCTCGCCCTTGGGTGCAGCCGCGCTCGCAGGCACGTCCTTTCCGATTGATCGCGCCGCAACCGCCGCTGCGCTTGGTTTTGACGGCCCGATGGGCAATAGCCTCGATGCCGTGTCCGACCGTGATTTCGCATTGGAGTTCCTGACGGCAGCCGCACAAACGGCGTTGCATTTGTCGCGTCTGGCCGAAGAAATGATTTTATGGGCATCGCAGCCTTTTGGCTTCATCTCTTTACCCGATGCGTGGTCAACGGGCAGTTCAATCATGCCGCAAAAACGCAACCCCGACGCCGCCGAGCTGGTACGCGGCCACTCCGGGCGGATCATTGGTTGCATGAACAGCCTGATGATCACCATGAAAGGTCTTCCCTTGGCCTATTCCAAGGATATGCAAGACGACAAACCGCCTGTGTTTGAGGCGTATGACCTGCTCGCTTTGTCGATTGCCGCGATGACGGGCATGGTTGCCAATGTGACATTCAACAGCCCCCGAATGCGCGAAGTGGCTGGCACCGGATTTTCCACCGCAACCGACTTGGCCGACTGGCTCGTCCGTGCCTTTGCCATGCCTTTCCGTGAGGCGCATCATGTCACCGGAAGCGTGGTCAAGGCATGTGAAGCGCGCGGTATCAGCCTGTCGGACATTACGCCTGACGACCTTGCCGCGGTCAACCCGATGCTCGCTGGTTGCATCTTGCCGGACTTGTCGATTGACGGATCGGTCGCCAGCCGGACAAGCGCTGGCGGCACCGCGCCGGTGCGGGTAAGAGAAGCGATTGCAGCGGCAAAGAAGGAGCTTGAGGCATGAAGTTTCAGCGCGTTTTATTGGTGACCCTTGCGGCATTGGCTGCCGCCGCTTGTGGTAAGGTTGGTGACCTTGAACCACGTGCTGGCAACAGCATGCCGCCCAGGGCCTATGGCCAGACGACGGAGCAAACAGCCGCCGCCTTGACTACGCCATCGGTTCAAGCGCGTCCTGGTCGTATTGACGAATTGCGTAAACGTTCCGAACGGCGTGAAGATGACCCGTTTGATATCGCGCCGGGGGAGGAGCCTAAACCGTTATCACCCAAAGAGCCGACGCAAACTGCCCCGAATAATCCAGAATAAGTAATCCCCATGAACCATTTTGATCTCATCAATGGCGTTCTTCACGCCGAAAACGTGCCGCTGTCCGATATTGCGGATGCAGTTGGCACGCCAGTCTATGTCTATTCACGCGCAACGCTTGAAAGGCATGCACAGGTTTTTCGCGCGGCGCTGTCGGGTCTGGATAACCCGCATTTGGCCTTTGCGGTGAAATCCAACCCGAATCTGGCAGTGCTCAAGGTGCTCGCACGGCAGGGCTATGGCGCCGACGTCGTTTCCGGCGGGGAAATGGACCGCGCGCTAGCCGCTGGCATGGCAGCAGAAGATATCGTGTTTTCAGGCGTGGGTAAGACCGCTGAAGAGATCACGCGCGCGCTGAAGGCTGGCATTGGCCAGTTCAACATCGAGTCTGAAGAGGAAGGCGAAGAGCTTGCCGCGCTATCCACAGCGCTTGGCCTGACCGCGCAAGCCGTCTTGCGCATTAACCCCGATGTGGACGCTGGCACGCACGGCAAGATTTCGACGGGCAAGGCGGACAATAAATTTGGCGTTGGCATCCACCGCGCGCCGGAAATTTACGCCCGCCTGAGCGTCTTACCGAACCTGAATATGCGCGGCGTCGCCCTGCATATCGGTAGCCAACTGACCAGCCTTGAACCGCTTGAAACCGCCTTTCAGAAGGTTGGCGTGCTGTTACAGGAATTGCGTGCAGCAGGCCATGAAGTGACGCATGTTGACTTGGGTGGCGGCCTTGGCGTGCGCTATCGGGACGGAGACAATCCGCCCGAGCCAGCCGATTATGGCGCTATGGTTGCGCGCGTGACGAAGGACTGGGGTGTCCGACTGATGTTCGAACCCGGCCGCGTCATTGCGGGCAATGCCGGCATATTGCTGACGCGAGTCATCCGCGTAAAGCCCGGCGCGGGCAATGCGCCGTTCGTCATCGTCGATGCTGCCATGAACGATCTGGCCCGCCCGGCGCTTTATGATGCATGGCATGACTTTGAATCGGTTGCGCCAAATGGCGAGAAGATGCTGGCCAATATCGTTGGCCCCGTATGCGAAACCGGCGACACCTTCGCCATGGGCCGTGAGATTGACCCGGTAGTTGCCAATGACCTCGCCATTTTCCGCACAGCGGGCGCTTATGGTGCGACGATGGCGAGCACTTACAACAGCCGTGGCCTTGTACCCGAAGTGCTCGTCGACGGCGACAAATTCGCGGTCGTCGCGGAACGGATTTCGCCTGAGACGATCCTGGCAGCGGAACATGTGCCCGACTGGCTGAAATAGGAATATACGTTGGATCAACTGCCGATATTTGTGAACCTGAAAGGCAGGAATGTCATTTTGGTCGGTGAAGGCGAAATGGCGGATGCGAAACGTCGGCTGATTGAACGCGCTGGTGGCAATTGCGTTGATGCAGGTCACTTGGATGCGCGGATCGCTTTTGTCGCCATCGCAGACGAAGACGAAGCACGCGCCGCTGCCGATGATTTGAAAGCGCGCGGCTTGCTCGTCAACGTCGTGGACCGCCCCGAAATTTGCGATTTCACCACGCCGGCGATTGTCGACAGGACGCCCGTTTTGGTGGCGGTGGGCACAGGTGGCGCGTCGGCGGGTATGGCAAAGGCCATTCGTCAGCGGATTGAGACGTTATTGCCCGAAACTTTAGGTCCGCTGGCCGATGCGATTGCTGGCGCGCGCGACAAAATTCGTGAACGCTGGCCAGAGGGGCCGCAACGCCGCCGCGCGCTAGATAAGGGCTTTGCCGCTGGTGGCATGCTAGACCCTTTTGCAAACCACGCACCTAACTCCGTTCAAAACTGGATTGATGTCGCAGCGGAGCCAAAAGGCGATCGCATGATTGAAATCGCGTTGCTGTCGGACAATCCCGACGACCTGACATTGCTGACGGCGCGGCTGTTGGGTGAGGCCGACCATGTTTTTCATGACGTCGAAGTGCCAGCGGCAATCCTAAACCGGGCCCGCGCCGATGCGGTACGGCACGCAGGTGCGCCGCCTTTGCCAGCGCCAGAGGGCTTGTCACTGTTCCTACGGTTGCCGTCCGCGCATGGATAGGGCATGACGTTGGCCTGAACAGTCGCAAGGTCGCCATTTTGTCTGCTTTTCCATCAAAAATCTGTTTCTACGGCTGCGGCAATATGGGCAGCGCGATGCTGCGCGGCTGGCTTGTCGCAGGGGTGTCGCCTGACATATTCCACGTCGTCGATCCGGTCGCCGAAAACCTGCCAGCAGGCGTAGCTGTATCGCGGTCGGCATCAGACGTTGGACAGCAGTTCGATGTTCTAATTCTTGGCATCAAACCGCAGCTTTTGGGCACGCTAGCAGGGGAGATCGCAAGTTTGCTTGCCCCCGGCGCATTGGTGATTTCGATACTCGCTGGAACAACCACACAGACACTGACAACGGCCTTTCCGATGGCACGCATCATTCGGTTGATGCCAAATTTGGCGGCAGCCATCGGGAAATCACCACTCGCCATATTTGCGACAGAAACCACGCAGCGGGCGGAAATTGCAAGCTGGCTGGCTCCTTTAGGATCCGTCATCTGGGTCGACGACGAAAGCCAGATGGACGCGGTTACCGCGCTTGCTGGTTCTGGCCCCGCCTTTGTGTACCGTGTCATCGACGCGCTCACCAAAGGCGGTGAAGCGGCGGGACTGCCGCAGGGGGTTGCCGCGCATCTTGCCATAGCTATGACCGAAGGTGCCGCGATATTGGCCGCAACTTCGACCGAAACGCCTGGTGAACTCGCCGCGCGCGTTACCAGTCCTGGCGGCACCACCGCCGCCGGGCTTTCGGTGCTGGACGCCAATAATGCTTTGGATGCATTGATGACGAATACGCTGCGCGCTGCGCGCGACCGGGGGATAGAATTGGCAATGGGAGAAACCAAATGAAGTTGAAAATCGCACTCGTTTTAACTTGCGCCCTCGCGCAGCCAGCCACGGCTTCGCTGGCAACGCCGCCCACGACCGCACAGGCCAGTTCCAATCTTGCTAAAGCAGGGCCGATTGAAAATTTTGACCTGTCACAACTTGCCGACGGCATTGATAATGGCGCGCTCAACAGCGAAGCGATTACTGCTGCGTACCTCGCACGAATTGCAGCGGTGGATGACAGCGGGCCAACGCTGAACGCCGTCATCGCCACCTTCCCCGACGCGCTTGACCAAGCCCGCGCAATGGACGCCGAATTGCGCGCCGGCAAATATCGCGGGCCAATGCACGGCATTCCCATTTTGGTGAAGGACAATGTTGAGGTTGCAGGCCCAATTGCCACCACCGCCGGATCGCTGGCGCTTGCGGGCAATATCACTAATCGTGACGCGCCGCTGATCGCGCGCTTGCGCGAGGCAGGCGCAGTGATCTTGGGCAAAACCAACCTAAGCGAATGGGCCAATATCCGCTCGGACAATTCCACCAGCGGCTGGAGCGCGGTTGGCGGCTTAACCAAGAACCCGCATGCGCTTGACCGCAACAGTTGCGGCTCCTCCAGCGGCAGCGGTTCGGCAGCGGCAGCAGCGCTTGCCGCAGGAACGATCGGTACTGAAACCGACGGTTCAATCACCTGCCCCGCTGGCGTCAACGGCGTGGTGGGTTTCAAGCCAACGGTCGGACTGGTGTCACGCCGCTTTGTTGTGCCCATCAGCCACAGTCAGGATACCGCAGGACCAATGACCCGCTCGGTACGGGATGCGGCTATCATGTTGACCGCAATGGCCGGTAGCGATGCGCAGGACATAGCGACCGCAGATGCAGACCGCTGGCGGGGCAATTATGCCGCTGGCCTATCCGTCGATGCCCTGAAAGGCATGCGTATCGGCGTCATCCGTGCGCCGCAAGCCGATGCTGCCTTATTTGATGCGGCCATTGCCAAGTTGAAAGATGGCGGCGCTGAGGTCGTCGTTCTCGACGCAAGCAAGATTGATCGGCAGAAAATTGGTGAAGGCGAGTTCAAGGTTTTGCTGGCGGAGCTAAAAGCGGATCTCGCCGCTTATTTACAAGGCCTTCCCGACGGTCTCGTGCCGCACAAAACATTGGCCGATATCATCGCTTTCAACAAGGCAAACGCCGACAAGGAATTGCAATATTTCGGCCAAGACACCTTCGAGACGGCGGACAAGGAAAAAGGGCTGGATGACCCTGCTTATTTGGAAGCGCTCGCGACGTCACGCGGGCTTTCGACCAATGCACTCAATCAATTGTTTGCAAATAACAAGGTCGATATCATCATCGCACAAACCAATGGCGCGGCATGGCTATCAACTCTCGGCAAGGGCGACGCCTTTTCCGGGCCGAGCGCAAGCCAATTGCCTGCGGTCGCTGGCTTCCCGCATTTGACGGTACCGATGGGCCTTTCTGGCGGCTTACCGATTGGGCTCAGCTTCATTGGACCAAAATGGCATGACCACAATGTTCTAAAGGCTGGCTTTGCCTATGAGCAGCTTTCAAAGGCCCGCGTGGCCCCCCAATTTCCTGCAAGCGTGGCGAGCAAATAAAATGGCCTTTGGCAAACCTGATCTGGGCAGCATAGTGCCCAACGGCGCAGGCTTCGACCCCGCTTTGGTCAATAAGATGATGGGCAAATTTGGCCATGGCGGGTTTCTCGGCATGGAATATATTGGCCATGGTGATGATTGGGTTGAGCTCGCCATCGACTGGCGCGAAGATCTTGTTGCTGATCCCGATACCGGCATATTGGCGTCCGCCGTCATCATCAGTCTGATGGACAACGCAACCAGCATGTCGATTTGGACGAAGTTAGGCGAATTTAGGCCGCAAGTGACGATGGACTTGCGCATTGACTATCTGCGGCCTTCTCCGTCGGGGAAGCGCGTTTATGGCCGCGGCATTTGCTATCATCTGACCAACAGCATCGGCTTTGTGCGTGGCTTTGCGCATAATGGCAATCCCGATGAACCTCTGGCGCATGCCAGCGGAACATTCATCCGCATCGGAGATCGCGTATCATGAGCGATATGCACAGCTTCCTTCCGCCTTATGCCCGTGCACTCGACATGACTATTGCTGACGAACTGGACGGCGCGCCCGTCATCGCCATGCCCTTTGCCGACCGCGTTCAGGGTCGTCCGGGCTTCCTGCATGGTGGTGCTATATCAGGCCTGCTGGAGATTGCAGCGATTGCCGCCATTCACCGCGCCTTGCGCGCGAAGGGCAGCGACTCCGCGATCAAACAAGTCAATGTTACCGTCGACTTCATGCGCGGCGGCGTTAACCAGATGACTTTTGCTGTTGGCGAAGTCACGCGTCTTGGCCGGACGATGGCAAATGTCGAGGCAAGGGCATGGCAGGAAGACAGGGATAAACCCATCGCCATGGGCTATATGCATTATCTGATTAAGGCAAAGCGCGAGGGTTAGTCGACTTTACGCCTCGCCATGCGTCTCGATCAGGGCGCTGGCAATGGCCTCTTCAGGGGTTTTGTCGCCCCAGATGATGAATTGGAATACCGGATAGAAACGCTCACATTCGTCAATTGCGACGTCAATGATTGTCTGCGCCTGGTCGACACCCAACAATCCGTTGGAGGCCATCAGGCTGCCGTGACGGAACAATAATATACCGTTTGCCGACCACATGTCGAAATGGCCAAGCCATAATTGTTCGTTGATGAGACCAAGCGCGGTATAGACGCTCGCACGCTTGTCATTTGGCACCGTGATGTCAGGCAGGATGATCAGTTGAAGCGCGTTGTCTTCCTCACGCCAAATCGCGCGAAGCTGATAGCTTGCCCAACTCCCCTTATACTCGGCGGTGATTTCATCTTCACCTTCGAGTTCAAACGACCAGCCACGCGCTTCGAACAGCGCCGCGAGCATGTCTACAGGCGCGGATTCATCGCGTTCGAATTGCTCATATTGTTCGTCTGCATCGTGCATGCTGATTGCGCCTGTAGTGTTGCATTGAGTCTGCCCCTTGCCTGACTCGCATGCAAGGGACTTACGTCAACGCGCAACATTAGGCTGTGGGCCAACTGTGGAAAAGTTTAAGCTGGTCCGTCGTTTGGCTTCATTGCAGGCTTTGCCTTGGCGGGTGCCGCCTTGCTCTTTACCTGTAACGCCGCCTCCAAAGCAGCGACTCGTTTGCCTAATGCATCGGCCTCGGCGCGGGCGTTGGCTGCGAGCGTTTTGACGGCGTCAAATTCTTCGCGCGTCACAAGGTCAAGACCGCCGGCCCATTCCCGCGCACGTTCCCGCATGCTAGCCTCGGCCTCGCGGCCCATGCCCGCCACGGTTCCGGCAACGCCGTTCAGTACCTTGGCCAAATCATCAAAAATGCGCTTTTCGCTTTGCATGTCATTCACTCCATTTCGGTCAGGGGATGTACCGATATCAACCTATCTGGGAAGTCGCAGCCGGAACGTAAAGGCTTTCGGCGTCAGGATTAAGCTGATCGATCTTGAAATTCAGGATCGAGGCGAAGCTGATCCACACCAAATAGGGCACCATTAGCCATGCCGCCGCCTTGCGAACCCGCGCAAATGCGAAGGTTGTCGCAATCGCCAGCCCGAGCATCGCGATGATGATGAAGAACGCGGTTGTCACCTGATGCGCGCCAAAAAATATCGGTGACCATGTAAGGTTAATCACAAATTGTGACAGGAAAAGGCCAATCGCCATATTGCGATGACGCGCCCCGCGCGCGTGCAGCACCATCGCAAAGGCAAGGCCCAGCATGAAATATAGGGTCGGCCAAACGACGCCAAATACCCAGCCCGGTGGTTGAATATCGGGCTTGATCAGTGTTTGATACCACGCATTTTCAGCCGTTGATCCAGACATTGTACCGGAAAGAAAACCTAGAAACATGATCGTGGGAACAACGAACAGCGCCCAGCGCACAAACGACATGCGCAACTGCGACGGGGATGCAAGCTGGTTCATCATAGGGCTCCGGGCAAAATCAGCGCGATTCGATTAGATACGCAGGTCTTCAAAACATAGCACTGGCGGTAAATAGAACAAGGCCGCCTATCCGGTTGGATAGACGGCCTTTTGTTTGGTAATCGGACACATTGCGTGCCGATAACGTCGTTCTTACTTGCGTGTGCCCGACAGGCCCATCGAACCGAAGGCACCTGCCTTCACTTCGCCAGTCATAGCATCGCCAGATACGGTTGCGGTGGCGTCCAGATGCATCGGCATTGGGACAGTGATATCCATGCCCCAGCTCAAGGTATCGCCGTCGACGGTGCCATTGGCGATGTCCATGGAACCAAGTCCACCTGACATTTGGCCTGAAAAGCTGCCGCCGTCGCTGTTCACGGTCAACACGGCTTTCTGGTCACCCATTGGGCTTTTGATTGTTACGTCCCAATCGCCATCAACTGCTGCCATAATCTTGCTCCTTATTTCGATGAGTTGCTGGCACTGGTGTTAGCAGCTTCAGTCACCATTTCAATTGGCAATCCAAGCGCTTCCAGCTGCGGCTTTACCTTTGCCGCATCGCCAACGACAAGCCATGTAATCTTGGATGGATCAACCTTGACGCGCATTTCTTCATTCAGCGCCTTTGTGGTCAGCGCATTATATTTGTCCGCCAATGTTTCGGCATAGTTGAATGGCCGGTTGTTCAGGCGATCAGACTGCATTTGCCCAAGCACTGCCGACGATTGTTCATAGCTGCCGGGCAGTTCCAGGACATTACCCTTGACGGTCTTTTCCAGTTCTTCAGCCGTAACAGGCTTACCGCCGTTAAAGTCCTTCAACTGGTCTATCAACACCTTGACCGATGGTCCGGTCTGGTTGGTCTGTACTGGCGCAAACATGTAAAATGGGACGCGGTCTTCGGCGCCGTTGACTTGTGAACGCACGCCATAGGACCAACCCTTGGTTTCACGCAGGTCCATGTTGATACGCGACAGGAAGTCACCACCGAAAATCTCGTTCGCTGCGCGCAAGGTCAACAAATCGTCTGATCCCTTTGCGTCGAGAACAAGACCGGCAAGCACCAAAGACTGTGGCGAATTGGGACGATCGATCAGCAAAATCTTTGATTGCGGCGCTGGCAAGGCCACACCAAAATTCTTTGCCGGTGCAGCTGCTGCAGTTGGCATCCACTTACCGAAACGTTGTTCAAGCATTGGCTTGATCTCGTTGAGGTTGGTGTCGCCGACGACAAAGATCTCTGCCTTGGCGGGGTGCATCCACGACTGGTGGAAATTGGAGACATCGGCGCGGCTGATGGTCGCAACCGTTTCTGCATAACCGCTGCCGGTTTGCGGTCCGCCATACGGATGCCCCTTGCCATAGAGCAAAGGCGGCATGCGGCGCACGGCAATACCCTGCGGCTGGTTATCTTCCGACTTGATCCGCGTCAGTTGTTGAACGCGCACGCGCTCCAGTTCCTTGGTGGCAAATGCCGGATTTTTGATCACATCGGCAAGCAAATCGAGCGACTGGCCAAGGTTTGGCTTTACCGCACGAAGGCTTGCTACAGTCCGGTCAAGCGACGAACCAACGCTTACGTCAGCGCCCAATTTCTCTTCGGTTTCGGCAATCTGCGTTGAGGTTAGCGATGTTGTGCCTTCCATCAGCATGGTCGACATCATCGATGCAATACCGCGCTTGTCAACCGGGTCGGCGGCATAGCCGGCATTGAAGCTGACCGCCACGCGGACCGTTGGCACGGCCGCACGCCGTGCGAAGAAAACCTTGATACCATTGCTCAAGGTTGTTTCTTCAACGGTCGGAAAATCCAAAGCCGGATTGCTTGTTGGCTCAGGGAATTTGCTGCGATCCTGAAACGCAATTGGCGAAGACACGGAAGCATCTTCCGCACCGGGTGGCGCATAAAATGCAGGAGCAGTCAGTGTACCCGTGCGGCTGCCCGCGCCAGCGGCAACTTCCTGATAAGCTTCACGCTCACCGGGTTCGACGCGGATTTCGAGCACTGGGCGCGTGAGCCATTTTTGCATAGCGGCCTTGACCGCCTCTGGCTTTGCCGAGGCAAGCCGCTCCAGTTCCTTTTTGTAGAACGACGAATCGCCCACATAAAGTTCGCCTTCGGCCAAAGCGACTGCCTTACCGCCAAAGCCACCGACTTGCTCAAGCCCGTCGATTTGCTGGGCGATATTGCTTGCGGCCACGCGCTGAACTTCTTCTGCCGTTGGGCCAGTTTTGATATAATCCGCCAAAATTTCATCAAGACGCTTTGCCACCGCATCGGCATCTCCGCCCGGTTTCACGTCAGCTTGAATGTTGACCAAGCTGCCATGCACAAACGGAATGAGGTATGCAGAAACGCCAACCGCGCTCTGTTCCTGACGGACCAGAATGTTATCCAGACGCGAGCTCGACAGGCCGCCAAGTGCGCTCATGGCGATGAACAGCGAATTCGCATCGGGATCAGCAAGACCCGGCACCACCCAGTTGCGATAGATACGCGTGGTGGGCACCTTGTCCTTCATGACGATTTTGACGTCTTTTTCGAGCGTCGGTATCGGCGCGTTCACAGGCGCAACTTCCTTGCCGCGCTTGATGCTGCCGAACCATTTTTCCACCAGCGGCTTTGCCTGCGCTGCGTTGATGTCGCCGGCCAGAACGAGAATGGCGTTGTTGGGGCCGTAATGGTCGGTGAACCAGTTTTTCATGTCATCAAGGGACGCCGCGGACAAGTCTTCAAGGCTGCCGATGGTGTCGTGATGATAGGGGTGGCCAACGGGGAACAGCGTCGCTGAACGCTTATAGTCGACAAGGCCGTATGGCTGATTGTCCCCCTGACGCTTTTCATTCGACACAACGCCGATTTGGTTATCAAGCTTTTCCTTGGTTACGGCGTTGAGCAAATAGCCCATGCGATCGCTTTCCAGGAACAAAGCGGATTCCAGCGCCGTTGTCGGAACCGTCTGGAAATAGTTGGTGCGGTCCAACCATGTGGTGCCGTTCAGGTCGGTTGCGCCGATTTTCTTCGTGTATTCGAAATAATCGCCAGGCGCGTTTTCGCTGCCGTTGAACATGATATGTTCGAACAAATGGGCGTAGCCGGTTTTACCCTTTGGTTCGTTCTTAGAACCAACGCCATACCAGATGGACACAGCAACGATGGGGGCCTTACGGTCTTCATGGACCAGAACGGTCAGGCCATTGTCTAGCGTAAATTTCTCATGCGGGATGTTTACCGCCTCCACCAGTTTCGAAACCGGTGCTGGGGTCTGCGCCAAGGCGGGTGCCTGCGCCACGAGCACTGAGCCCGACATCATAAGTGCAAGGGTTAATTTACGGATCATATTCTGCTCCCATAGCTAAAAACGTTGTGTTCAGAGATAGCGGCGAAGCCGGCAAACACAACGTAACGACCTAATTTTTTCGACCAACAGCATTCAGGGCCGATAACGGCGCTTTGCGTTCTTGACGGCATCCGCCCATTCGAAATGCACAGGCTTGTACCCGCCGGCGACAAACAGTTTCATTTGGTCGGTATAATGCGGTGATTCGGGCCGCGTTGTGGCTGCACCATAAGGCTGGATCGATTCCGACTGCACATTTCCGTCCTTGTCCCAGCGGGTCAGCATGATGAAACTATCGCCATGCCGGACGCGCGCCATGCCGTCGGGTTGATCTGCATCCCATATCGTCGTCGCGCGCAAGGCATCGCTTCCACCAAGCATCGGCAAATCGACGTCACCGCGGCGCAGGCGCTGAATTTCGGCAAGCGGCGGGTCAATCCGTCCAAAGCGCTTTTTGAACTCTGTCACAGCCTCCTGAAGCGTTTTACGGGCATCTGGCATCTTGTCGCCGCGCCAGTTCGGACGCGCGCCAAAGCGGATGATGCGCTCGGCAAAGGCATCGGCATCGCCCTTGCCATCGCTTGACCAATCCCAGCTGGCGAGCAGCTTCTGCGCTTCGGCAAGCTCAGGCGCGTCCTTCAAATCCAGCGCCGCGAAGGACGCCATCCATGCCCCGACCCATCCTCGCTTGCTGTAAATCGTGTCCATCTTGATCGCAAGCAGCTCCTCTGGCGTGATCGACGTGTCGGCCGTGAGCAACTCGGTTGCGCGCAAGCCCCGGTTTGTCATGCCAAGTTCAATGCCGAGATAAGGCGAGTAAGCCGCACGATCCATTTCCGACCCCGGACCAGCTGCCAAAAACGGGGTGTTATTGGCGTTCTGGACAAATCCAGACGCCGGATCCACAATCTTGGGATAGCGGTCAAAGCCAACTGGCCCAGCCCACATCGCCTTCGATGTATCGCCCGGAAGCAGCTTGGTATAATCATAACCGGGCTTACGGTTAGGGAAGAGCGCATTGTATATATAGGCAACGCGGCCAGTCTTATCGGCATAGATAAAGTTCGTTGCCGGAATACCGCCAATCGACATGGACTTTGTCCATTCGTCCCAATTGGTCGCCTTGGTGTTACGGTAATATTGTTCAACGACCTTCACATTGTCGATGCCCGCATAGCGGATGGCGTAATAGCCATTGTCATTTTTAATGACGGGTCCGTGAATCGACCGATACACCGTCTGCGGCACGGGCAAATTGAATGGCCCCATTTTTACTGGTAGCCAAACCCGCTTCGACGTCAGCGGCATCCATTTGCCGTCATAACGATATTGGTCGCCCGCCTCGTTCATCACAAGCTTGTAGACGTCGATCAGGTCGGGACGGTTGACAGTATTAGTCCAACCCAGATGGCGGTTGTGGCCCAGCAGGACAAAAGGCGACCCGGGGAATAACGCCCCTGCCATATCAAGCCCCTCGCCCGAATGCGTAACGGCTTCATACCAGGCAACCTGTCCTTCATATGGCTGGTGCGAGTTTGAAATCAGCCAGGTCTTGCCATCTGCCATCCGCTTTGGCGCAATGGCAAAGGCGTTGGAGCCGTTCATTTCGGGATCACGCCCGATCGGCGTCATTGGCGCTGCATTTTCTCTCGGCAGAGGCTTGCCTTCGGTCAACGCACCGATAGCGCCATCAAGCCCGTAGAAAAACGGCGCGCGAAGGACGAAGCCAGTGACGATGTCCTTTCCGGTCACCGGAAACAACTTTGAAAGCCGGACCTCTTCGGGATGCTTTGACGCGTAATAGTTTAATCCAGCAGCATAAGCCTCCGCCACCGCGCGGACTTCAGGCGACAATTCCATATAGCGCGTCTCGGCAGTTTCCCGCGCGCCCAATAGGTGCAGCACGTAATCGACCTTTGCCCCGTCGGACCCCGCAAGCGCGCCATAGCGGCCACGCGTCATGGCGACGACATCCTCAATCGTTGAAAAATCATCTTCGGCATGGGCAAAGGCCAAGCCATAAGCCGTGTCGGCGTCGGTTTTGCCGTTAATGTGCGGCACGCCATAGCTATCGCGCACAATTTCAACATCATATTTGCGGGTTGGCATTTCATAGCCAGTCGCCGCCAACGGCTCCCAAAGCGCACCTGCCCCTGCAACCACGCCAACAAGCGCCAATGACGCCCACAAAAATTTCCGCATCAAACTCTCCCTGTGCAGTGAGACCTTGTCACGTTGGTTCACTCGCGTACATAACGGGCATAACCAAGAAATACGGAAAGGAAAGTCTCTCGATGCATCGCACCTTCATCGCTCTTGCCCTGGCAAGCGCGGCAATCACCCCGGCATTCGGTCAAGCAGACGTCATTGGATCCGGCGTGTCGCCATCGGCCGCTGCGCATTCGCAGACCCGCCCAATCAATTTCGCAGCGACCGCGCCAACCTCCGGCGCTTTGGTGATCATCATGCGCAACGCAACGCTGCCGGCCGGCGTTGTCGATGCCGCAACGGCGCAAGCGCTGAACGCGGCGATTGCGGCGGCAAAATATGAAGGCAAAGAAGGCAGCAATTTGTCCCTGCGCGGCATTGGCAATTATCCGCGCATCATTTTGAGTGGGACCGGCGAAGAAGGCGATCGCATCACCAATATCCGCAACGCCTCGGGCAAAGCCGCGCAGGATTTGCGCGACGAAGGCCAGCCAGTGACCATCACAGGCGGCCTGAACCAAGACGAAGCTGCCGCAGCTGCCCTGGGCTATGCCATGGGCCAATATCGCTTTGACCGCT
This sequence comes from Pseudomonadota bacterium, assembly GCA_040385805.1. Taxonomy (GTDB): domain Bacteria; phylum Pseudomonadota; class Alphaproteobacteria; order Sphingomonadales; family Sphingomonadaceae; genus Sphingorhabdus_B. The sequence continues at coordinate 32,554 of JAZKGS010000069.1, forward strand.
ACAAAACCGTCGATCGCAAAACGCCGCCAACCAACCCGGTGACAATCGTCAGCAGCGATGCGGCAAATGCAGAAGCTTTGTGGAAATCGCGGCATTCGGTCCTGGCCGAGGGCGTTGCTTTGTCTCGCGATCTGGCGGCCGAGCCGGCCAATGTCATCTACCCAGAAACCTTTGTTGAGCGCGTGCGCGCCGCATTTGGCAATACTGCCAATGTCAAAATCGAAGTGCTCGATGAACCCGCCATGCGCAAATTGGGCATGGGAACACTTGTCGGCGTTGGTCAAGGCTCGCGCCGTCCATCGCGCCTGATGATTGTCGAATATCGCGGCGGTGGCGATGGCGCGCCATTGGCGATGGTCGGCAAGGGCATCACCTTTGATTCCGGTGGGATGTCGTTGAAACCCGGCGCTGGCATGTGGGAAATGAAGGCCGACATGTCTGGCGCGGCCAACATCATGGGGGCAGTCTTGTCCCTCGCAAAATCAAAGGCGCAGGTTAACGTCATCGGCGTTGCCGCGCTTTCGGAAAACATGCCCGGTGGCAATGCGCAGCGTCCCGGTGACGTTGTGCGCACGATGAGCGGCAAGACAATTGAGGTCCTGAACACTGACGCCGAAGGCCGTTTAGTGATGGCGGACGCCAATGAATATATCGTAGCCAATAAAAAGCCCGGCGCGTTGGTGAACATGGCGACGTTAACAGGCTCCATCGTTGGCGCGCTGAATGACGAATATGCTGGCCTGTTCAGCCGGGACGACCGGTTGGCGGCAGCCGTCGCCGCAGCAGGCAGCGCAACGGGTGAAGAAGTGTGGCGCATGCCGCTGCACAAAAATTACCTCGATGACATGAAATCAGACATCGCCGACATCAAAAATGTGGTTGAAGGCGGCGGTCCGGGTGCTGGCTTGGGCGCAACTTTTGTTGGCTTCTTCGTCGATAAAAATGTCCCTTGGGCGCATCTCGATATTGCAGGCGTCAACTGGGCCGATAAGGCCGGGCCAACAACGCCAAAGGGTGCTTCTGGCTGGGGCGTGCAGTTGCTGGACGCGCTCGCTCGCAATTGGCGTTAACTTTCGCTTCGTCGCATTTTTGGCGGAAAACCGTATTTAGGGATTCCTTTTGTTAAGCCCCCGTTTAGTTATGGGGGCTTAGCACAGTGCGCATACACTGAAAGTCGGGCGGGGGTCCGACAGGGGGCGGAACATGGTATCACGTTGGGAAGCAGCAACTGCACGGGCCTGGTACGCATCTATACCATGGCATAGCGGCTGTAATTTCGCGCCATCCTACGCCATCAATCAGCTTGAGATGTGGCAAGCCGAAACTTTTGACCTAGCCGCGATCGATGGGGAATTGTCGCTCGCCGCCTCGGTCGGCATGAACGCCGTTCGCGTCTATCTGCACGACCTTTTATGGTTGCAAGATGCCGAAGGCTTCATGGCTCGGATTGAGGCATTCTTGCAGCATGCCGACGCGCATAAAATCCGCACGATGTTTGTATTGTTCGATTCCTGCTGGGACCCGGACCCAGCACTTGGCTCGCAGCGCGCACCACTGCCCGGTGTGCATAATAGCGGGTGGGTGCAAGCTCCCGGTATGAAGGCCTTAAACGATCCAGCACAACATGGCCGGCTTGAAGCCTATGTCCGCGGGATTGTTGGCCGCTTTGCCCATGATCAGCGCATTTTGGCGTGGGATATCTGGAATGAGCCTGACAACGGTCCTGACGTTGCGTTGTGCGATGCCGACGAATGGCGCATCAAGGGCGAACTCGTTCGGCCGATGATGGTGGACGCCTTTGGCTGGGCACGTGCCTCAGATCCAACGCAACCACTGACAAGCGCAATCTGGATCGGCGATTGGTCTGACCATGACAAGTTGACCCCGTTGCAACAGGCGCAGATCGACAATTCGGATATCATTACCTTCCACAATTATGGCGGGGCAGAAGATTTTGCCCGGCGCGTGGAATGGCTTGAGGTTTATGGCCGCCCGATCATGTGCAGCGAATATATGGCGCGTCCAGCGGGAAGCACATTTCAGGCAATATTACCTATCGCGCAGAAGCATCGCATCGGCATGTTCTGCTGGGGCCTTGTGCGCGGCAAAACGCAGACGCATCTGCCATGGGCCAACTGGATTAGCCCGTTGAAGGATTTCCCTGCCGACGCATGGTTCCACGATGTCTTTGACGAAGACGGCAACCCGCACGATATCGCCGAGTTCGAATTCCTGCGGATGATGCACAATGTCGAGCATTTTGCCGAAACTGGCCAGCCGGGCGGCGGGCCAAAGCCCAAGCGGGTCAAGGTCGCAGCACGGAAGCTGGCCACCGTCGCTTAAGCGCCAACCATCGCACTTGTGTTGCGAAAATGCCGCACTACATTCTGTGTAGACATGGAGTCTTTGTGAACAAAGGCTTCATCGGCATATTAGGGATAAGCGCATGAACCTCGAAAAATTCACGGACCGGGCTAAGGGTTTTCTGCAAAGCGCGCAGACCGTCGCGATACGCATGAGCCATCAACGCATTGGGCCCGAACATCTTTTGAAAGCCTTGCTTGAGGACGAACAGGGCATGGCGTCCGGCCTCATCAAGGCCGCTGGCGGCGATGCGGCAACGGCGTTGCGCGAAACCGATGCTGCGCTGGCCAAGGTGCCTGCGGTATCGGGCGGCGGCGCGCAACAGACGCCGGGCCTCGATAATGATGCCGTGCGTGTTCTCGATGCCGCCGAACAAGTCGCGCAGAAAGCTGGCGACAGCTATGTCACCGTTGAGCGCTTGTTGCTTGCGCTTGCGCTTGCCACGACCACGACGGCAGGCAAGGCGTTAGCGTCGGCAGCGGTCACCGCCGAGGGACTGAACGCCGCCATTAACGAACTGCGTGGTGGTCGTTCGGCTGACACCGCTGGCGCGGAAGACCGCTATGACGCGCTGAAGAAATTTGCACGCGACCTGACTGAAGTTGCGCGCGCAGGCAAGCTTGACCCGGTCATTGGCCGCGACGAAGAAATCCGCCGCACTATCCAAATTCTGGCGCGGCGTACCAAAAACAACCCTGTGCTGATCGGTGAGCCCGGCGTCGGCAAAACGGCTATCGCCGAAGGCCTTGCTTTACGCATTGCCAATGGCGACGTGCCCGACAGCCTGAAGCATCGTAAATTGCTGTCGCTCGATATGGGCGCTTTAATCGCTGGCGCGAAATATCGCGGCGAATTTGAAGAGCGGTTGAAGGGCGTGCTCGACGAGGTCAAGCAAGCCGAGGGTGACATCATCCTGTTCATCGACGAAATGCACACGCTTGTAGGCGCTGGCAAAGGCGAAGGCGCGATGGACGCTGCCAACCTCATCAAGCCAGCCTTGTCGCGCGGCGAACTGCATTGCATTGGTGCCACCACGCTCGATGAATATCAAAAGCATGTCGAGAAAGACCCAGCACTTCAACGCCGGTTTCAGCCGATTTTTGTTGGCGAACCCACGGTCGAAGATACAATCTCCATCTTGCGCGGCTTGAAGGAAAAATACGAGCTTCACCATGGCGTGCGCATTACCGACAGCGCATTGGTGAGTGCTGCAACGCTATCGCACCGGTATATTTCCGACCGTTTCCTGCCCGATAAGGCCATCGACCTAATGGACGAGGCGGCATCGCGGTTGCGGATGGAGGTTGAGTCGAAGCCCGAGGAGATTGAAACGCTCGACCGCCGCATCATCCAGTTAAAGATTGAACGCGAAGCGCTTGGCAAGGAAAGTGATGCGGCCTCCAAGGACCGTTTGGCCAACCTGGAAGGCGAACTCGCCAATCTGGAGCAGCAATCACTTGAACTAACGCAGCGTTGGCAGGCGGAAAAAGATAAAATTTCCGCAGAAGCCAAAATCAAGGAACTGCTTGATGGTGCGCGGATCGAGCTGGAACAGGCGCAGCGTTCGGGCGACCTCGCCAAGGCAGGCGAGCTGCAATATGGCACGATACCCGGGCTGGAAAAGCAGCTTGAAGAGGCCGAGGCCGCGGCTGGCAACGCGATGCTGCGCGAGGAAGTCACCGCGCAGGACATCGCCAGCGTCGTCAGCCGCTGGACGGGAATTCCTGTCGACAAAATGCTTGAGGGCGAACGCGACAAGTTGCTCAACATGGAGCAACTGATCGGCGCGCGGGTTATTGGCCAGAAGGATGCGGTCGAGGCCGTCTCCAAGGCTGTTCGCCGGTCTCGCGCGGGGCTTCAAGACCCAAATCGTCCGCTTGGCTCATTCCTGTTCCTTGGGCCAACGGGCGTCGGCAAGACCGAGCTGACCAAGGCGCTCGCGTCATTCCTGTTCGATGATGACAATGCGATGGTCCGCATCGACATGTCGGAATTTATGGAAAAGCACAGCGTCGCCCGCCTCGTCGGCGCGCCTCCGGGCTATGTCGGCTATGAAGAAGGGGGCGTACTCACCGAAGCCGTGCGCCGTCGGCCTTATCAGGTTGTATTGTTCGACGAGGTCGAGAAAGCCCATTCGGACGTGTTCAACATTCTGCTGCAGGTGTTGGATGATGGCCGCTTGACCGATGGCCAAGGCCGCACGGTGGATTTTTCCAACACGCTGATCATTTTGACATCCAACTTGGGCAGTCAACATCTGGCCGCGCTGGAAGACGGGCAGGATGTGAAAGAGGTCGAGCCACAGGTCATGGACATTGTGCGCGGCCATTTCCGCCCTGAATTCCTGAACCGATTGGACGAGGTCATATTGTTCCACCGTCTGGGTGCCGACCATATGGCGCCGATCGTCGATATTCAGGTCAAGCGCGTGCAAAAGCTGTTGAAGGACCGCAAGATCACGCTGGCTCTGTCCGAAGAAGCCAAGGCATGGCTTGGCCGCGTGGGCTACGACCCGGTCTATGGCGCACGGCCATTGAAACGCGCGATCCAACGCTATCTTCAGGACCCGCTGGCAGACATGCTTTTACGCGGCGGGATCCCAGACGGTGCGACGGTGACGGTAGAAGAAGGTGATGGTGCGTTGAAGCTGGGGGTTTAGAGGCGCTTGGTGCCTGCAGTGCTCTGGCTGCTGACCATGCACAGGCAGCCAGAATGCTCCATTTCCACGCCACCGCCTTAAACGCGCAAACTTATGTCGGGCATTTATCCCGCAAGAGCAGATTACTGACCGCCCGGGCGTGAAGTTCCATCTTCGACCATGCGGCGAGCGAGATCGTTGCCAGATTCGGTCATCCTCCGCCACTCTGCCAATGTTTTGCACACCTTCCCTTTTTTCACCAATGATCCGGTCACCCTAACGGTGCGACACCGCACAGCCTGGTCTGCTTCAGAACCAGTCTCGGCGGAGGCTTTGGGGCTACCTTCAGCTACCCGTGCGGACGCCGGAACTGTCACAGGTGCTGGAGCTGGCGCCCGAGCTAAAACAGGCGACATCATGTTAGCGGCTAAGATGGTTAAAAGGAGATAGCGCATTAAAATATTCCTTCGTGATGATCGCTCTGCAACTAACACAGACGTCCTGTCGTGCAAATAGCGAAGAAAATAATATTTTAATTCAAGTAGTAAGGTTAAATCCTGTCGCGTCTGCAGCGGCATAGTATCGGGCGATCACCTCTTGCTCCGCGACAGTTAAATGGGGATTCCAAACGTCAAAGATAAGAACAGCACGAATTTTATCGCTATCATTCCATGCTTCATGTTCGATCGTGTCGTCAAAAGCAAAAGCCTTCCCCACCTGCCATTCGCGAGTTTCGCCCCCGACACGGAAGCCGCATTTCTCCGGCACTATGAGTGGCAAATGAATGATCGCACGCGTGTTCGTGACACCGGTGTGTGGCGGAATTCGGGTATGCGGTTTCAATATCGAGAAAAAAGCACTGGGTGCGCGGCCCGGAAGCGTTGCAGTTGGTAGGCTGGACAAGGCAGCAGCTGTGTTGGGGCAGCGGTCCAGAACAGCCTGATTTGGCAGCCCGTATTCCCATAAAAAGCAGGCACCCCAGTCTAGCGACTGATCGAGAGCTGACCATTTATTTTCCGGAACGCCTGAATCCATCTTAACATAAGGCCGGAGCGCATCGCCCGGATCGGCAAGCAATGCCTCTAATTCCTTCTGTATGTCACCGGTCGCCGCTTCTATTGCAGGCATCCATGGAAAATGATGCTCGTCGAAAAATTCGTCCGCGGGGAGAAAGGGGTAATATAGTCCCTCGCATGTGTTGACGTAGGTCCGTCGGCGTCCCAGTGCCACATCGACAAATGCTTTACTGCGCCGCAGCTCAGTCTCATCCAATGCCGCAGATAATGGCGCCAGGTCTGCGCTAACCGCATCTGCAATCTCGACCGTCGCTTGCGAGACAAATGTCCGGCCCTTCTGCAGTGCTGCGGCTATATCCGGCGATAGGTCTGATGCATCCGCCGCCATTTGGAGCACGCCGCTCCAGGCCACAAGCGCGTGCCCCTTTTCACCTGTCCGTTCATGCAATTCCGCTTTGCGGAGCCAACCCATGAAGTCGCGGCGGTCGATATTAATTGCAGCATCGAGTGCCTGCATTTCCCCTCTGTCATCGCCTTGCGCGCGTCGAGCGGTTGCCACATTTCTCCAAAGCGCACTCGACATAGCGTCATGCATGGTGGCGGCCACGAACAGTCGCTCCGCTTCGGCATAGCTTCCAGCCCGCAGAGCCAGCATACCCTGGCTGTTTAATCTGGCCGCTTCAGCCGGTGGTGCGCTTTGATTCATGAGGCGAATGCTTGCCATTTACGGCTATAAACGGCAAGGTCGAAGGCGTGATGGAGCATAATAATAACAGCGCGATATGGAGAGATGGCGAATGGCTCGCGCATCGTTACGATTCGTCAAGTGATGCCTTTCAACTCCGCCATGTGAAAAGGCAAAAGCACGATGCCGCAACCTTCCTTACGGACGAATATTTAGGGGCCGAGCCAAGCCCGGTCGTGATATCGCGCCATAATGCAAGGGCATTGGTCGGACAGAATGCTGAGTTGCACTTTATTTTACACTCAGCCTTTTGCGCATCAACAATGCTTGCAAAGGCTTTTGATCTGCCAGGCATCGCTATGGGTCTGAAAGAACCCGTTCTGCTCAATGATATCGTCGGGTTTCGACGTCGGGGCGCTGCTCCGGCGGCGGTTGCGGAATGCCTCGGCGCAGCATTGGAAATGCTCGCGCGACCGTTTGGCAGCGATCACGCAGTGGTTGTTAAACCCTCCAATATCTTCAATGCGCTTGCCCCTGCGGCCCTCACGATGCGGCCAAAGAGCAAAGCTATTCTTCTGTATGCGCCACTTCCGGTATTTTTGCTGTCGGTCGCGCGCAAGGGACTTTGGTGTCGACTATGGTGCCGCGAGTTGCTCGAGGGCCAAGTCATGGACGGGATGGTCGATCTTGGTTTCGAGATGAGCGATTATTTCCGGCAGTCTGATTTGCAGGTCGCAGCCGTCGGTTGGCTGGCACAGCAAAAATTGTTTCATGAGATGGTTCGAAAGTTTGGCCCAGAACGGATAGCAACGCTGGACAGCGAGACCCTAACGGCCCGACCGGGGAGCGCGCTCCAAGCAGCGGCAGCACATTTTGGACTCGGTGATCATCGTTCGGCGAATGATGCCCACCCTGCGTTTAACACTCATAGCAAGTTCGGGGGTAGTTTTAGAACCGAAGACCGACGCGCCGAATATGATTTGGCTCGGCAAGCGCATGGTGACGAGATTGAGAAGGTGCTGATTTGGGCCGAGGCGGTCGCTGTCTCCGCCAACGTCCCTCTTAATTTGGAGCCTCAGCTCCGCTTTTAAAGCCGTCGTCGTGTTGGCCGCAGCTCGCAAATTCCACCAAATTAGCACCACAACGAAAAAGGGGCGGACATTTCTGCCCGCCCCCTTGTGTAATTAAGTGCTCTTCAAATTAGAAGCGCAGCTTTGCAGTTACCGCATAACGGCGACCCAATGCGTCATATGTCGACGGGAAGGTGTTGCCGCTGTTGTACGTTGTCGAACCAGCGTTGTTACCGGTCACTGGCGGATCCTTGTCGAGCAAGTTCTGTACCGTCAAAGTGATGGTCAGATTTTCGCTGGCATTGATACGTGTCGACAGATCAAAATAATCATAGGCTTTGATCTTGCCGAAGTTAACCGTCCGGCCACCAACGCCTGGGATTGACGCGCCAATGGTACCGTTGAAGAACGCACCACCATCGAGAACGTCAAGTGGCTCTTGCTCCATCGAAGACAGATGGCGCCACAACAACGATACGTCGATGCTGTCGAACGACAATGTCGTACGCTGCGACCATGAGAAATCAGGCTGTAGCGAACCACAGTTGGTGCTGAAAAATCCGGTACAGTCACGATTGATCGCATCTGGGTTAAGCACGAACGCGTTGAACGTCGATTTGAACGTGTAGTTGCCGTTGAACGACAATGCCAAACCGATATCGTCGGTCAGAGCAGTCTTGTAGTTCACGATCAAGTCGATGCCGTCTGTTGCAATTGCACCCGAGTTCGACAGCGCCGAAGGCAGGCCAGTGAATACGTTCGGATCGCCGCTCAGGCCGCCATCGGCCGGGCTACGGCGGATGCTGGTACACGCTGGCGAAGTCGATGCGCCTGCAGGTGGATTAAATACATCCGATCCGAAGCACGCTGCAATTACGTCACCCGGTGTTGGCGAAGAAATCGCGCCTTTTACCTTGATGTTGTAATAATCGATCGATGCACTGAAGCCAGGGAGAACCGCTGGCTGGAAGATCGCACCAATCGTGTAGCTGTCCGACTTTTCAGGCTTAATGTTGACATTACCACCACCGGTCGAGTTCACCTGGCCTGCGTTAGGCTGAGGAATCGAGTTGATGTTGCCAGCATTGGCACCTTGCGCCAAACAAACTGCACGAAGCTCACCCGTTGGGCCAGTTGCAGGGCGTCCTGGCAACACGGCACCGGCAGTCGTCAACGTTGCGCAAGGATCAGTACCAAGGTTGGTCAATCCTGTGTTCACTGGCGAGAACAGTTCACCAATGTTCGGAGCGCGAACGGCACGAGCGAAGTTACCGCGGATAGCGAGACCTTCGACCGGTTCCCAGGTTCCACCAGCCTTGAAGGTTGTGGTGTTGTACGATGGGTTACCTGGTGCGTCTACTGTATACGATGAATAACGAACGCCGCCTTCAACAGTCAGGCTGTTAAAGAATGGCTTTTCGCTAACCAGCGGCAAAACAACTTCACCGAAGGCTTCGTAAACGTCAAAGCCACCTTCGATATTTGGTGTCGCACCGCCGGCACCGCCGAGATCACCCGATCGTGCCAACGAGTCAGCACCCTGACGCGCAGTGTACTTACGATATTCGCCACCAACCGCGAAGGCCACAGGATCTTGAGCGAATGGGCTGGTAATACCAGCATCGCCGTTGACAGTTCCCTTAACCTGAGCAAGCGATGTTTTCGTGAAGCTGGAGCTTTCCTGAACCAGGAACGGAATCGCTTCCTGCTGGATAGTACCGAAGACGTTCGCAGGAACGCAGCCGTTTGACGTATCAAAGCAGACTGGCGCCGCAGCTGTTCCGCCTGCGCGAAGTGACTGACGGAAACGCGAGTTTAAGGTATAACCCTTAATCGTCTGAAGGTTTTCACTTTCGCCATAAGCACCAGTGACATCCCAATCGATCGAGTCGGTAATCGCGCCGCGAGCACCGAGCCTATAATCGAAGAGGGTCGTGACATATTCTGAAATACGCGGACCAGCTTCAATCGCACGGCGAGCGAAAAGCGACTGCGGGTTAGGGTTATAACCTTCACCTGTTTCGATCGTACCATTACCGTTTACGTCAAAAGCAACAAAGCCGCCTAGACCGATTTCACGATATGCTGCGTCACCTGGACGAAGCGCACCATTTGCTGCTGCAGCGCACTCCGTGGGCGAAAAGCGTGCGGTGTATACTGTTGCGCTTGGGTTGACGTCGAATGCGCAGAACTGGTCACGCGCGGCGGCTGGCAAGAACGGGTTGTTCAACGGGATGTTCACGCCGATGCTAAACGCGCCTGATGGTGCGATGATCGTGTTTACGGTGTTCTTGGAGAACAAACCACGCGAATACACTTCGACCGCATCGCTAACTTCATAACGAGCTTGGCCAAACATGTTGAAACGCTCAAACGGCGTTTGGAACACGTTATATGGGTTGAAGTTGAACGTCGAGAAGGTCGGAACAAGCTGACCAGCGTCGTTGATCTGGTTGGTGCCGCCATTGCCGGTACCGCTAAGGAGGCGTCCGCCCGAGAAGCGCGACGGGAATGCTGTGCCCGAACCAAGCGCCGTGCCGCTGTATGTTTCAAGGGTATCTAGTGATACATCACGTGCACCTTGATACACCGCATCAGCTTGCTGATAGCCAACGCCAAATACAGCGTTACCACGACCATCGTCGAAGTTTGCGCCGATGGTGGCATCAACGCGGAAAACGTTGCCATCGCCACGCTCGGTGATTTGCTGCGAAGCCTGAACTTCTAGGCCGGAAAAATCATTCTTCAGAATGAAGTTAACAACACCGCCAACAGCGTCAGCACCATAAGTGGTGGATGCACCACCGGTAAGCACGTCAACGCGCTCAACCAATGCAAGCGGAACGTTGTTCAAATCGACCTGACCGCCAAAACCAGCAGGAACGATCCGGTCACCGTCAAGCAACACGACGTTACGGTTTGAGCCGATACCACGTAAGTTAACGAACGAAGCGCCGCCGTTGCCGTTGTTTACAGCAGAACCGATCGAAGCAACAACACCTGGAATTTCACGAAGCACTTCTTCCGCAAGATTGGACTGAAGCAGTTCCATTTCTTCCGAGGTGGTTACATTTACTGGCGCCGAACGCTCAAGGTTCGGATTGGTAATGAGCGAGCCGGTAACGATAATTTCGCTGCCTACTTCCTCTTCAGCTACCGCATCCTGAGCGAATGAAGGCGTTGATATCAACGCCAAGCTCAGTGCAAGCGGTGCCGCTGCATATTTCAAATTGCTCATACGTGTGTTTTTCACGATATAGCCCCTTTAATAAGGCCACACATCAAACGGTTTCCCGTTGTCCAGTGGCTGTTAAACTCCCCAGCTTTTCCAATGACAAAGCACGCACAAACGGCACGCGAAACGTCACGGAGTCCCTCCGGGTTGAGCATGCTTTGACGGATATGCTGGAGTTGCGCAACAAATTGGGATGCAATTACAAATATATTTCAACGTTGTCACCTTTATGCAACAGTACGCCTAACCCGC